>JAFSWB010000074.1 GCA_017444735.1 Clostridia bacterium
CCCGGTGGGCTGTCAGAGCCGAGCCCTGACCGAGGGAGCGTTGCGAATTTGCGTTCAGCAAATGAGCAACTCGCGCGACCGAGAACAAGTCCCGTCCGCACCGGAGGTGCGGCAAAAAGCCGTTGAAACTTCATTTTGAGTTGTTATCAGTTTTGAATGACAGCCCGGTGGGCTGTCAGAGCCGAGCCCTGACCGAGGGAGCGTTGCGAATTTGCGTTCAGCAAATGAGCAACTCGCGCGACCGAGAATCAAGTCCCGCTGCCCGCGGAGCGGGCAGACCTGTTCAAAATACGGATAAACATTCAATAAAAAAAGTTTGCCCGCGCCGATGACCGAGGGAGCGCGAGCTTTTCGAAACGTCGAAAAGCGAGCCCGCGCGACCGAGAATCAAGTCCCGCTGCCCGCGGAGCGGGCAGACCTGTTCAAAATACGGATAAACATTCAATAAAAAAGATTGCCCGCGCCGATGACCGAGGGAGCGCGAGCTTTTCGAAACGTCGAAAAGCGAGCCCGCGCGACCGTTGAAACCGCCCGGAATAGAATCTACGTTTTCACCAACACTATATAAAAATGAAAAAAGCGAGGGTGAAAAATGAGATCTATATGGCAAGCGACCGCCGGGACGCCATGTTTCCCGCGTCTTGACGGGGACGTGCGCACCGACGTGCTGATAATCGGCGGGGGGATCGCCGGGATCCTGACCGCGTATTTTCTCGGGCGGAGCGGGGTCGGCTGCGTGCTGGCGGAGAAAGGTCTCGTCTGCTCCGGCACAACGGGAAAAACCACCGCAAAGATCACCTTTCAGCACGGGCTGAACTATCACAAAATATTAAAAAACCGCGGCGCGGAGACGGCGCGGGCGTATCTCGACGCGAACCGCGCGGCATTCGACCGGTACGCCGGGATGTGCCGGACGATCGACTGCGACTGGGAGGAACGGGACAACTTCGTTTACAGCGTCTCCGACCGGAAGGCGCTCGAGGACGAGCTCGGGGCGCTCGCGAGGATCGGATACGACGCCGACTTCCGCGAGGACCCCGATATCCCGGTAAAGACGGTCGGAGCGGTGAGGTTTCCCCGTCAGGCCCAGTTCCACCCGCTGAAGTTCCTCGCCGCCGTCAGCAGCGGGCTCAATATTTACGAGAACACCTTCGTTCGAGAGATGGTCGGGAACACAGCCGTAACGGACCGGGGGAAAATCGTCGCCGACACGGTGATAGCGGCGACGCACTTCCCTTTTATCAACAAACACGGCGGGTATTTTCTCAAGCTCTTTCAGCACCGGTCGTACGTCGTCGCCCTCGGGGGCGCGCCGCTGCCGGACGGGATGTACGTTGACGAAGACAAAGCCGGTCTTTCATTCCGGGATTACGGCGGGTTCCTTCTTCTCGGCGGAGGAGGTCACCGGACGGGTCGTGAGGGCGGCTGCTGGGACGAGCTGCGACGGTTCGCAAAGAGGAACTATCCCGGAGCGAAGGAGCGGTTTTACTGGGCGGCGCAGGACTGCGTGAGTCTCGACGACGTCCCGTATATCGGGCGTTACTCGAACGGGACCCGGAACTTCTTCGTCGCGAGCGGCTTCAACAAGTGGGGAATGACGGGCGCGATGACGGCGGCGGGGATCCTCTGCGATCTCGCGCTCGGCAAAAAAAACGAATACGCCGCCGTCTTCGACCCGTCGAGAAGCGTCCTCGGGAAGCGGCTGTTCGCGAACGGCTTCGAGGCGGCGAAGGATCTTCTGACGCCGTCGATGAAACGCTGTCCGCACCTCGGGTGCGCCCTCACGTGGAACCGCGCCGAACGGTCGTGGGACTGTCCCTGCCACGGCTCGCGCTTTGCGGAGGACGGGACCGTTCTCGACAACCCCGCGAACGGTTACGCCGGTAAAATCTGACGGACCCGTAACCGCGCGAGAGCGTAAATAAAAAAGTGCTCGGACGCAAGGCGTTCTTAAGGACAGTTAACAAAAACCGACTGAGGTAAGGAAGTTTATCCTTATTTCAGTCGGTTTTTTTGCCGCATATCGGCGCAGGCAGGACGTTTGTGTGCCAAACGTCAAAAAAGTGAAATCTTTTGCCTTGCGGCAAAAGGTGAAATCTTCGGGCGATGCCCTCAGGTGAAATCAAACGCTGACGCGTTCGGCGCCGACTGTCCTTTAGAACAGTCGGCGGAGGAGCCTTTTTTTATTTATGCGCCGAATGAGTACGGAGAAAGCGTCCCTCTCATCAGTATATCGACGCTCTCGAAGACCCAGTCGTAGTAGTTCGCTCCGCGCCCGATCCTGATCTCGTAAAGATCGGACGGGACGAGGTGCGCGCTGTCGGCGAACGTCCTGATCGTGACGGCGTAGCCGGTCCCCTCCTTCTCGGCGGCGGTGACGTAGTACGACGTGATGACGCCGCCGTGGCCGCCGGGATGGTAAAGGCCGTCCTCACCGACGTAAAGCGGCGGATCGACGACGTTGAACGTATCGACCCCGAACACTTCCTTCGCTGCCGCCGAAATGCCGTCCGCCGTCATGCCGGGGGCGTCGTCGGTATACCTGACGCCGGGGAGAGACAGGAAGATCACGTCCATTATCGCGGTACTTCCGCTCCATCCGTCGTTGTAGCCGTCGGCGATCATCCGGTAGCACGGAAGCGCCCACCAGAGAAGGTCGGCGTCCTCGGGGAGGGAGTCGGTCAGCTCGCGGCTCAGCTCCGCGGCGTCGTGATCGTTCACGACGGCGGTGTTCATCATATCGCTGATCGTGATATCGAACCGCTTTTCGCCGACGGGCATATACGGATTGTCGCTCTCGTAGACGGAGAATTTGAAGACGAGCGTTTCAACGCCGATCCCCCACTCGTTCACGATCATCTCCTCGCGGCACGAGTAGCGGGTCATTCTGAACGTCTCTCTGTACTGCTCGAACTGGCGCGCCCAATCCTCGAATCCCGTGTCGTGCTGTGTGTTGAGGTCGATCCCCTCGATCGCCCCGAGCGTCAGGACGGCGTCGCCGTCGATGAAGCCCTTGACAAACTTGTATCTGACGTCCTCGTAGATGTGAGCGGAGATCTCGGCGTACTCGGCGGCGTCGCCCTCCGGATCGGGGGTGACGACGGGATCGGTCGGAGCGGGCTCCGGCTCCGTCGCGGGTTCTGTCGCGGGTTCCGTCGCAAGCTCGGTCTCGGACTCCGATCCCGCGGCGGTCTCGGTGAGCGCCGCGCTCTCCGTGATCTTTCCGGCCGCTTCCGTCCCGGTTCCGCTTCCGGTCGGCGTTCCCTTCGCGCACGCGGAAAGGACGAGCGCGAGAAGAAGAAATAATACGGCGATTTTTTTCATGTCGTTTACCTCTCTTATTTTATCGGCGAAGACGTGATCTTCGCGTACTGTCTCGGGTATTTCGGGGGCGTGGACGCCGTCTTCTCATAGATCAGGAACGTCCTTTTGTCCCCGGACGGAAGCGAGTACGATATTTTTTCCGAAAGGCGCAGGCCGAGCGCCTTCGCCGCGCCCGCCGCATTCTCCGTCTCGTCGTCGCGCCCCTTGTAGGCGGTGACGAAGCCGCCGACCCTGACGAGCGGAGCCGTCAGCTCGAGGAGAACAGGGAGCGCCGCGACCGCCCTCGCGGTCGAGACGTCGAACCTCTCGCGCAGACCGCCCCTCGGGGAGCCCGCCTCCTCCGCGCGCGCCGTCACGACGGCGACGCCGTCGAGACCCGCCGCTCTCGCGGCGTTTTCCGCGTGGCGCGTCTTTTTCGCGGTGCTGTCGAGCGCGGTCACGGAAAGCCGCGGAAACCCGCCGGCGGCCGCCGCGGCGATCGGAAGGGACGGGAACCCCGCGCCGCATCCGACGTCGACGAGCGTCGACCCGTCGCGGATCGCGCCCGCCCTCTCCAAAACCGGAAGAGGGATCACGCTGTCGAGGAAGTGGCGTTCCGCCGCGCCCGCCGGATCGAGGATCGCGGTGAGATTGGCGGTCTTCGCCCCCTCTGTCAACCTCTCGTATATCACGGCGAAAAGGCGGACCATCCCGGGCGAGGAAAACCGCCCGTCGCCCCTCGTCATCTCCGACTTTTCGGCGAGGGCGAGGTATTCGCGGACGAAACGGTTCGCGGCGTCAGTCGTCTTTTCCATCGTCGTCCTCCCGCCGCGCGCCGTTACCGGCTTTCCCGCGCGCCGCCAGCCATATCATAAGGACGGAGACGTCGGCGGGGTTGACCCCCGATATCCTCGACGCCATCCCTATCGTCGCCGGCCTCACCTTTCCGAGCTTCTGCGCCGCCTCGATCCTGAGGCCGCGGATCGAGGAATAGTCGATATCGGCGGGAAGGACGGCGTCCTCCGCCTTCTTCTGACGGTTCGCCTCGTCGAACTGTCTTTTTATGTAACCCTCGTATTTGATCTCCGTCTCGATGTGATCCCGCAGAGCGCGCGGGATCCTTCCGCTTTCGGGATCGAGCGGCACGACGTCCTCGAACGTGACGCCGGGGCGTTTTATGACCTCGTCGGCGGATATGCCGCTCGAAACGGGGGTCTCGCCCTTCGATTCGAGGAGCGGGTTGATCCGCGCCGGTCCGAAATTGACGTGGCGCAGCCGCTCCGTCTCGTCCCGCGAACGCCTCTCGTCCCTCTTCGTCGCGGCGTATCTTTCGTCGTCGATCAGACCGCCCCGTCTGCCGTATTCGAGCAGGCGGAAGCGCGCGTTGTCCTGACGGAGCAGGAGGCGGAACTCGCTCCGGCTCGTCATTATCCGGTACGGCTCGGTTATCCCCTTCGTGACGAGGTCGTCGATCATCGTTCCGATGTACGACGAATACCTCGGCAGAACGATCATCTCGCCGCCGCGGACGGAAAGGGAGGCGTTGATCCCCGCGAGGACGCCCTGCGCCGCCGCCTCCTCGTACCCGGACGTCCCGTTGAACTGTCCCGCGCCGAAGAGACCGCGTATCGCCTTGAATTCAAGCGTCGGGGAGAGCTCGGCGGGATCGCAGAGATCGTATTCGATAGCGTAGGCGTAGCGCATTATCTCCGCCTCCTCGAAGCCTCGTATCGAGCGGAGCATTTTATACTGTACGTCGGCGGGAAGGGACGACGAGAAGCCCTGAAGGTAGATCTCCTCCGTGTTCCTCCCCATCGGCTCGACGAAGAGCTGATGGCGCGTCCTCTCCGCGAACCGCCTGACCTTGTCCTCTATCGACGGGCAGTAGCGCGGGCCCGTTCCGCGTATCTTCCCCGAAAAAAGCGGGGAGCGATCCATATTTTCCCTGATTATCCGGTGCGTCTCCTCGTTCGTGTAGGCGACGTGGCACTTCACCTGTTCGATCCCGTTCAGCGCCTCGGGGTCGGTGCGGTACGAAAACGGCGTTATGAACGCCTCGCCCTCCTGCTCCCCGAGCGCGGAGAAGTCTATCGAGCGGCGGTGGATGCGCGGCGGCGTCCCCGTCTTGAAGCGGAGAACGGAGATCCCCGCTTCGCGGAGCGACGCGGTGAGCCGCGGGGCGTTCGCCGTCTTGTCCGGCCCCTCCTCGCGTCTTACCTCGCCGATATGAGTCAGCCCGCCGAGATACGTCCCGGTCGAGAGGATCACGGCCTTTGCGAAAAAGTCGCCGCCCGGCTCCGCCGTGACGCCGACGACGCGGACTTCACCCGCCGCGCGGTCGGTCAGGAGCGCGGTGACCTCCGACTGGATCAGGCGGAGGTTCGGCTCGCGCTCGAGCGTCTCCTTCATCATCGCCGAGTAAAGGCGTCTGTCCGTCTGAACGCGCTTCGAACGGACCGCCGCCCCCTTGCTCGTGTTGAGCGTGCGCGACTGGATCGTCGCGCGGTCGGCGAGACGGCCCATCTCGCCCCCGAGCGCGTCGATCTCAAAAACAAGGTGCCCTTTCCCGGAGCCGCCGACGGACGGATTGCACGGCATATTCGCCACCGCGTCCAGGGAAAGGGTGAAGAGCGCGCACTTCAGCCCCGTGCGCGCCGCGGCGAGCGCCGCCTCGCATCCCGCGTGACCGGCGCCCGCGACTATTACGTCAAATTCGTTCATTTTCATATTTCCTTGGAGGTCCGCTCCGCCCTCGTCTTATGGAACGGCCTCATCGTCAGCCGGACGAGGATATGCGGGAAGACCGCGAAGATGATATTTGCGAAAAACGCGGGAAGGGCGATATCGGTGAACGCCTGACCCGCCGAGATCCCTCTGATCGAGTTGAAGCCGATTATCATCGCGATAAAGCTGCGAAGGACGCTCGTCACGACGGTGTAGATCGCGTTCACGGGAACGGAATCGCGGAAGCGGTACGTTGTGAGAAGACCGCAGACGATCCCGGTCGGAACGTAAAGGAGAGGCAGGAGCATTATCCTGACGCCTCCGAGCGCGTCGATGACGAACGCGCTGACGAGCCCGATTATCGCGCCCCATTTCTCCCTCTCCGACACGGCGACGGCGACGACGAACGGGAGGAGAAGGTCAGGGACCGCCCCGAGCGGACGTATCCTCGACAGAAGAGTCGTCTGCGTTATCGAGAAGAGAATGATGAAGAAGGCGAAGATCGCCGCCTTCGCAACGACCTCTCCGTCGATGGAGAACGACAGACGCCACGTGTTGAATTTTTCGCGCAGGCGTTCGGGAAGCGAAAGCTCCCCGTCCGCGGCGTTACTGTTCTTCCGCGTAAATCTCATAGTCTGTCACCACCATGACCTCGGAGACCTGATCGAGGCGAGAGGCGGGCCGGACCGTCGCCGTCACGCTCCGCGAGAACTCGTCCGTCGAAACGGTCTCGACGTAACCGATTATCAGAGAGCGCGGATAGACGCTCCCGTATCCGCTCGTGAGGATCCGGTCGCCGACCTTGATGTCGGCGTCCTCGTCGAGGTACGACATTTTGAGGATCCCCTCGAGGGAGAGGTCGTATTCCGCCTCGATGACGCCGATCGCCCCGGAGCGTTCGACGAACGCGCCGACCGACGAGGACGCCTCGAGGATCGACACCGCCTTCGACCACGTCGGGCCGACCTCAGCGATATATCCGAGCACCCCGTCTTCGCTGACGACGGGCATCCCTTTCGCTATCCCGCTGATCCTTCCGGCGTCGAGCATGAACACGTTCGAGTAGTTCGCGCTCCCGCGACCGGAGATGACGGCGTGGACCATTTTATAATCCTGATGGAGCATTTTGAGCTCCAGATATTTCGACATCCATTCGTATTTCTCGCGTATCTCACGCGCTCCGGCGACCTCCTCGCGGAGCGAGGCGATCTCCTCCTTCAGGCGGAGATTTTCGTTTTTCATCTTGTCAAACGCGGTGAAATACGAGGTAAAGCCCTCTATCGCCTCCGCCGCCTTGTCGGACAGCTTCTGTACCGGCATGAGGACCGTGTTGACGGCGGAACGGAGAAACGACGTCTGACCCATGGCGCAGAGGACGGTCGGAACGATGACCGCCAGAAGAGTCAGAACGGCGACGACGTAGAAGAATTTCGATTTGAAGAAACCGCTCATCCGCGCGGTCACCTCCTTTCGCTCGTGATCGTTATCTGCCGCGGAAGTTGACGACTCCCGACAGCTCTCCGACGCTCTCTATCACGCGGCCGATGCCGATGGCGACGCAGTCGAGCGGGTTTTTCGCAACGACGGTGCGGATGCCGGTGATGCGGCTGACGAGAAGGTCGAGCCCGGGCAGCAGCGCGCCGCCTCCGGAGAGGACGATGCCCGTGTCGTAAATGTCGGAGGACAGCTCCGGCGGGGTGTTTTCGAGCGTCACGCGGATCGACTCGATAATGCTCTTTATCTGCTCCGCCATCGACTCCCTGATCTCGACGGACGTCACGTTGATTATCGCGGGGAGGCCGTTGAGGAGATTCCTTCCGCGGACCTCCATCACGCCCTTGTCGAAGGACGGATGGACCGATCCGATCCTCTTTTTCAGCATTTCCGCGGTCACGTCGCCGATCAGGACGTTGTATTTTCTCTTGATATAGGCGGAGATCGCGTCGTCGAGCTCGTCGCCCGCGGTGCGGAGCGACGTCGACAGGACGATGCCGCCGAGGGAAAGGACGGCGACCTCTGTCGTGCCGCCTCCGATGTCGACGATCATCGAGCCGCGCGCGTCCTCGACGCGCAGACCGCTTCCGATCGCCGCGGCGACCGGCTCCTCGATAAGCGCGACGGATTGAGCGCCCGCCTCGAGCGTGACGTCCTCGACCGCTCTCTTCTCGACCTCGGTGACGCCGTACGGGATGCAGATAATGACCTTCAGACGGCTCATTATCGTGTTGCCCGACACCTTCTTGAAAAAGTGGCGGAGCATCGCCGCGGTCGCGTCGAATTCCGCGATGACGCCGTCCTTCAGGGGACGGAGCGCGGTGATCGAGCCGGGGGTCTTCCCGAGCATCATTTTCGCCTCGCTGCCGACGGCGACGACGTGTTTTCCCCTCTGGTCGATCGCCACGACGGACGGCTCCCTCAGAACGATCCCCCGCCCTTTGAGGTAGACGATCGTGTTGGCTGTTCCGAGATCTATTCCTATACTCTTCATACCGATAAAACCTTTCTGTGACTGTGAACTGCGGGATCGTAACCGAACTTCATAAGCATCCGTCTCAGCTCAAAAACGGAGATCCCCACTATATTTGCGTAATCGCCCGTCACCGATTCGACGAAGAGCGACCCTTTTTCCTGTATCGCGTACGCGCCCGCTTTCCCGAACGGCTCGCCGGAGGCGACGTAAGAGTCGATCTCCTCCTCCGTGAGGTCCTTGAAGCGAACGAGCGTCGAGACGGACGACGTCTCCGTCCTTTTCCCGTCCGTGACGCATATCCCGCCGACGACGGAGTGCTCGGTCCCCGACAGCGCGCGGAGCATCGCCTTCGCGTCCTCCGCGTCCGACGGCTTTCCGAAGATCCGCGTCCCGTCCGGCGACACGACCGTGTCCGCCGTCACGACGAGAGCGTCCGCGACGCCGCCTCCGAAGACGGCCTCCGACGCCGCGCGGAGCTTGATCCCGGCGCACTCCCTCGCGTACCACTCGGGGTACGGGAGCGACCGGTCCTTATACCGGGAAACGTCCGGCGTCTCGTCGACGTCGAGCTTCATCACCGAATGGGGTATCCCCGCGGCGGCGAGCAGCTCGCGGCGGCGCGGAGAGCCCGAGGCGAGTATCAGCTTCACGCCGTTCATATCAGCTCTTCCCCGTCGAGCCGAAGCCGCCCGCACCTCTCGCGGTCTCGGACAGCTCGTCCGTCTCCGCGACGTCGACTCTGACGAACGGGACGACGACGAGCTGGGCTATCCGCTCGCCCGGAGAGACCGTATAGTCCTCCCGGGACGTGTTGATGACGGAGACGATTATCTCGCCGCGGTAGTCGGGGTCGACGACGCCGACGCCGTTCGCGAGCGAAATACCGTGCTTCGTCGCGAGCCCGGAGCGCGCGAAGACGAGAAGAACGGCGTCACGCCGCGAGCACTCGACGGCTATCCCGGTCGGGATACTCTCGCGCTCTCCGGCGCGTATCACGACCGGCGCGTCGGAGGCGCAGACGAGATCGAGACCCGCCGAGCCGTCCGTCGCGTAAGCGGGGATCCTCGCGCCGTCGCGCAGTTTTTTGACTTTCAGTTTATCTCTCATGATATTCTCCGTTATATTCTTCTGATCTTCCGGGGATCGTCCGGCGCGTCGCCGTTTTCGTAAGCGTCGATCACGCGGTCGACCTCGCCCGGGGACTCGACCGTGAAAAGGAAGACGAGGTGGGAGAGGCGCGCCGCCCCGAGGTCCGCGCCGCGGTCCGCCATCCACACGGGATTTGTGTTGAGGATGAGATTCATACAGTCCGGGAGGCGCAGGACCGGCATCCGGGCGCCCTTCCTGTCCCGCAGGAAGACGGGGCCGTTTTTCTCCATCGCACACCCGTCTCCGGGGACGTCCGAGAGGATGCACCTCGCGGTGAGCATCACCGGGAAGCGCCCGTAAACGACTCCTCCGACCGGCTGTCCGAAGCGCGAGAGCGCGGCCGCGCCCGTCTCGACGGAGGCGGTCACCCTGTCCGCGCCGAGCGAGAGGATCGCGCCGGCGGCGTCGGTCGACGTGACGTTGAACCGCGCGGAGGCGGTGACGTCGAAGCCCGTCTCTTTCGCCGCGCCGAGCTCCGAAAACGTGTTCGCGAGAGCAAATCTCACCCCCGCGCCGCGCGCTCTCTCAAGGGTGCGTCCGAGCGCGCCGTCGTCGCAGCCGACGGGCGGCAGGGCGACGCCGAGCTTTTCGCCGTCCCCCCTTTTTATACCGTAAAGCTCCCCCTCGGGGAGAAACAGGATATCGAAATACCGGAGCGCCTTCTCCGTGACCTGCGCGGCGCTCGTGAAGCTCCCGAGCTTCAGGACCCGCTCGGGGCGCGGGAACGGCGGGCGCTTCGCGCCCTCGCGGCGCGGCTCCTCCGCCGGCTCGCGGTGAGCCGCGAGGAGCGCGTCCGTCGCCGATCTTCTCAGATCGTTGAGGCGGGACCGCGTCATCCAGAGTCCCTCGCCGAGCTCGACCGTCACGTCGGACGGATCGAGCGAGAACGGGGTCGAGCCCGTCCTGACGACGGACGAGACGACCGTCTCCTCCGTCAGCGGCTGCGTCGCCGCCGCCTCCGGCGCGTCCCCGAGGACCGTTACCGTCTTTTCGCCGTCGGGGAGCGTCAGTTTCGCCGGCTCGCCGGGAAGCAGACGGACGGAAGCCGCCGCCCTCACTTTGAGATCGGGGACCCGCGCGTCTTTTTTCGCCGCCGTCCGGTCGCCCTCCCCGTCGGGGCGGACGCCGGTCATTTTTTTCTTATTGTCCGTGAAATATCCGTCGGTGAAGCCCGACCGCGAGAAAAGCTCTTCGAGAAAGCGCATCTCGCCGTCGGTCGCGGCGCGCCTCTCGTCGAGAAGACGTCTGTACGTCGCCGTGACTCCCCTGACGTAGTCGGCGCCCTTCTGCCGCCCCTCTATTTTGAGGGAGGCGACGCCGGAGTCGATGATCTCGGGTATATGGCGGGCGAGACACATATCCCTGAGGCTGAGCGGATATCCGTTTTTGTCCGCCCTGATCTCCCCGTTTTTCCCCTCGACCGCGTACCTCATGCGGCACGGCTGAGCGCATTCCCCGCGGTTCGGAGAACGGCCGCCCATCGCGTAGCTCATAAGGCACTGGCCGGAATACGAGACGCAGTGCGCCCCGTGGATGAACATCTCGATCTCCATACCGGAGTCGCGCACGAGGCGCGATATCCGCTCCGCCGAGAGCTCTCTCGGCGCGACCATCCTGACGAATCCCAGCTTCCCGAGCATACGGGCGTCCGCCGCCGTAACTCCGGTGATCTGTGTGCTCGCGTGGAGCGGAACGTGAGGAAGCCGCTCTCTCAGCATAAGGGCGAGACCCGGATCGGCGACGATGAAGCCGTCGGCGCGCCGGACGCCGTCGAGAGACACGATCTCTTCGAGCTCGCGCCGCTCCCTGTCGAAGACGCGCGTGTTGAGCGCGACGTAGCACTTCACCCCGTAAACGGAGCAGAGCGTCACGGCTTCCGAGAGCTCCTCCGGCGAAAAGTTCCGCGCCCTCATCCTGTTCGAGAAGGCGGTCAGCCCGAGATAACCGGCGTCCGCGCCCGCTTCTATCGCGGCGGCGAGCGCCTCGGGGGACCCGGCGGGAGCGAGAAGCTCCGGCAGGCCGCGCCGTCCCCTTCTCTTATCCTTCGTCTCCGTCGTTTCAGTCCTTCTTGCCGCCCTGTCCCTTGAGAAGAGACTCGATCATGCGGAATTTGTCCTCGCGGCTTCCGGCGGAGGCCGCTTTTTCCTCTGTCTTTTCCTCGTTCTTTTCCTCTGTCTTTTCCTCTTTCTTTTCCTCTTTTTCAGCCGGCTCCTCCGGCTCGGCGATCTTTATCTGCTCGGAGACCGGTTTGCCGCCCTTCGCCGCGTCGAGCGCCGCGCGCAGCTCCGCGTTCTCGGCTCTCGCCTTTCTCAGATTGACGTCGTAAAGGGAGATCTGCGCCTCGAGGTTCCTCACCCGCTTTTCGGCGGTGAGCTTGTCGGAGCAGAAATCGAGCGCGCACAGGAGCGACGCGTCGAGACGCGTTCTGTTCCTGCTCGATTGAAGGAGTGCGTTCATCGAGTCGTTGACGCGTCTGACGACGCTCTCGACAAACGACTCGGTCTCGTCGGTGACGAGCGACATACGGAGACCCGCGATCTCAACGTCGATTTTTCTTTTCTCGTCCATTTTAATTACCGTCCCTTCTCTTTTTTCAGTTGAAAAACAGGATCGTTTTATGTATAATATGATCCGGAAGCATCTTACTCCACAATATATTATAATACAAAAGCCGCGTGAAATAAATAGGTTTTCGGAAATTTTGAGCAAAGGAGGGCTGAAATGGAAAGCAAAAGGGAAATAAAGCGACGGGTCCTCAACGTCTCCGCCGCCGTCCTCGCTCTTTTCATCGTCTTCCTCCTGTCGCGTTTTTATACTCTTTTCGGGGCGGCGGTCTTTCCCGAAAGCCTTCCCGTTTACTGCGACGCCGCGGCGTGGGCGCTCTTCCTTTTCGCGGGAGCCGCCGTTCTGTACGGCGCGTACCGCCCGCCCGTCACGGCGGAGGGGGAGGTCGGCGCGGCCGCGCCGCCGCGAAGAAAAAAACCGCTTTACCTCGTCCCCGTGACGGTCTTTCTGCTCCTGACGCTCGATCTGTCCGTCTCGTTTTTCGGTCAGGGCGGGAACGCCCTCCCCGATCTCCGGGGCGGAGAGCTCGTCCTGCGCGCCGTTCTCGGCTGTACCGTCTATCCGTTCTGCGAGGAGACGTTTTTCAGAGGCGTTCTGCTCTCCGCCGTCAGGGAAAAGGACGATCCGCCGCCCGTGCGGCTCGCCGCGGTCCTTCTGACCGCCGCCGCGTTCGCTTTCTTTCACCGGGACGGGGGCTTCCTCTTCGCGCTCGCCGCGGGAGCCGTCCTCTCGATCCCCGCGCCGTACGGGGCCGCCGGACCCGCGAGGTTTTCGCCCCCGTTCGGACCGATCGCCGCCCACGCGGCGTATAACCTCGCTCTGTACTCCGCCGCCGCGCTCGCGCGCGCCGGGGTCGATCCGCTCCTCACCGTCTCCGCGTTCGCCGGAGCGGCGGCGGCCGCCGCCGGGATCATGATACTCGCAGGAGGCAAAAATGCAAAGAGAAGAAAAGATAAAAAAGATAACTGAAAAATACTCCTCGCCGCCCGACGCCGGGAATGAACGCGACGAGTATTTCATGAGATGCGCCCTCGAATTGGCGGAGGCGGCGGCGGAGGAGGACGAGGTCCCGGTCGGGGCGGTCGTCGTCAGATACGGCGCCGTCGTCGCCGCCGACTACAACGGGCGGGAGGGCAAAAAAAACGCCCTTTACCACGCGGAGACCGCCGCGATAGCCCGCGCGTGCGCGAAGCTCGGCGGCTGGCGGCTGCCGGGATGCGAGATCTTCGTCACGCTCGAACCGTGCGCGATGTGCGCCGGGGCGATCCTGAACGCGAGGATCGAGCGGACCGTGTTCGGGGCGCGCGACCCGAAATACGGCGCGTTCGGAAGCGTCGCCGACCTCGGGGATCTCCCGCTCGGTCACAGAACGAAGCTAGCGGAGGGCGTCCTCGCCGGCGAGTCCGCCGCGCTCCTGCGCCGCTTTTTCGCCGGAAAAAGGGAGAAAAAGGAAACGCCGGTCGTTTTTCCCGCGGATCCCGGAAGCGCGCTGGTATAGACAATTCTCTCCGATTATGGTAAAATAGATAAAGCATCCCACAGCGAAAGAAGGTCTTCGACGTGAAACGGAAAATACTGTCGCTCTCGCTCGCCGCGCTCTTTCTCGTATCGCTCGCCGCGCCCGCAGGGGCGGACGGCGCCGCGACCGTCGAGAGCGAGGTCTTCGCGTTTCTCACCGAGGAGATGGGCTTCTGCTCCGCCGCCGCGGCGGGGATCATGGCGAACATAATGTGCGAGTCGTCGTTCAACCCGAACGCGGGCGATATCGACACGAACGACCTCTACTCATACGGGCTCGTGATGTGGAACGGCCCGAGATACGAGCGGCTGAAAACGTGGTGCCGCGACAACGAGCTGTCCCACGAGACCGTCGAGGGACAGATGAAATACCTGAAGTGGGAGCTCGAAAACGGCGAGCGCGCCACGATGAACGCGATGACGTCGACGCCCGACACCTTCGAGGGGTGCGTCGAGGCGACCGTCCTCTTCGCGGAGCTCTTCGAGCGGTGCGCGGCGTTCTCGTACGGTCTGCGCGTCCATTACGCGGTCAACGTCTTCTGGCCGGCGTACGGAAACGGCGAGACGACGGGAAAGCCCGGCGTCTACGGCGTCTACTGCAACTATCCTCTGACCGTAAAAGAGGGGAAATCGTTCACCCTGAAGGGCGCGGTCGTGTCGTACACGTCGCCCCTCTCCTCGGTGACGGGCGGCGTCTACGACGGCGAGGGAAAGATGCTGACCGGATCGACCGCCTATCCCGATTCATACGCGTTCGATATCTCGAAGATCGACCGGTACATAAAGTTCAACGTACTGACGGCGGGGACGTACACGTACAGGATCACGGCCTCCAACGACGGCGGCGAATACACCGTCGAGGAACACGAATTCACCGTGGGGAGCGCCGAATCGGAGGGCGTTTACCCGCGTTTCACGGACGGAAAGTCGCTCTGCGGCTTCGGGCTCTACTGCCCGGGCGCGCAGTTTGAGGATATGCCCCCCGTCGGCGACTGGGCGCACGAGGGGATCGACTTCGTCGTCTCGCGCGAGCTCTTTCTCGGGGTCTCGAAAAAAATGTTCGAGCCGGAGTCGACGATGACGCGCGCGATGCTCGTGACCGTTCTCTGGCGGCTCGAGGGCCGTCCCGAGCCGGACCCGGAGGGCGCCGTCCTCTTTGAGGACGTCCCGGAGGGAGAGTGGTACGCGGCGCCCGTCGGATGGGCGTCGTCCGTCGGCGTCGTCCGCGGCGTCGACGAGACTCACTTCGACCCTTACGCCGAGGTGACGAGGGAGCAGACGGCGACGTTCCTGCTCCGCTACACGACGCTTCACGACCTCGACTTCTACAACCGCTCCGACCTGTCGGGCTTCCCCGACGTCGGCGACGTCTCGCCGTGGGCGGTCGACCCGTTCTCGTGGGCGAACGCGACGGGTGTCATAAAGGGCTCGCTTCAGAACGGCGTCAGCCTGCTCGACCCGCAGGGGAAGGCGACGAGAGCGCAGGTCGCGCTGATGCTGAAGCGATTCGTCGAGGACGTTATCTGCGAGGAGTTATAAGGAGGTTGACGATATGACCGCAATTTCAATAAGATCGCTTACAAAGAAATATAAGGACGTGACGGCAGTCGACGGTCTCACGCTCGATATCGAAAAGGGCGAGCTCTTCGCTCTTCTCGGCGTGAACGGAGCCGGAAAGACGACGACCGTCAAGATGCTCTCATGCCTCACGGCGCCGACGGACGGCGACGCGCTCCTTCTCGGCTCGAGCATCCTCACCGACCGGGACGCGGTGAAGAAGGTCATCGCCGTATCGCCGCAGGAGACCGCCGTCGCCGACGGTCTGACCGTGCGGGGGAACCTCGTCCTGATGTGCGGCGCGCACGGCTTTTCAAAAAAGGAGACCGACGAGAAGATCGAGAAAATGAAGGATTTTCTCGGCATCGCCGCGATAATGAAAAAAAGAGCCGGAAAGCTCTCCGGCGGATGGCAGAGGCGGCTCAGCATCGCGATGGCTCTCATCGGCGACCCCGAGATCCTCTTTCTCGACGAACCGACGCTCGGCCTCGACGTGATCGCCCGCTCCGACCTCTGGGACGTGATCCGCTCGCTCAAGGGGCGCGTCACGGTGATCCTCACGACCCACTACATGGAGGAGGCGGAGGAGCTCTCCGACAGAGTCGGCGTCATGAGGGACGGCAGGCTCCTCGCCGTCGGAACGCCGGCGGAGCTGAAGGAAAAGACCGGGTGCGACAAGTTTGAAAACGCGTTCATCAGCATCGTAAAGGGGGCGGAGAAATGAGAGCTTTCAATTTCGGAAAACGCTGTTTTAAGGAAGTCCTCAGAGACCCCCTCACGATCTGCTTCGGGATCGTTCTTCCCGTCGCCCTCGCGCTTCTTCTCTCGGCGATCCAGGCGAAGATCCCCGCGAAGATGTTCACGCCGGAGAAGCTCACCCCCGGCATCGTCGTCTTCTCATATTCGTTCCTGACGCTCTTTTCGGCGTCGGTCGTGGCGAAGGACCGCAAGACGGCGCTCTTTCAGCGTCTTTACACGACGCCGATGAAGGCGGGCGACTTCATCCTCGGCTACACCGTCCCGTATCTTCCGATCGCGCTGATCCAGACGGCGGTCGTCGTGTGCGTCTTCGCGATCATCGGGCTTCCGCTCACGTGGCGCGTCGCTCTCTTCGTCCTCCTGTCGCTCCCCGCCGCGATCTTCTTCATCTTCCTCGGCCTTCTCTGCGGGAGCGTCATGACGCCGTCGCAGGTCGGCGGCATCTGCGGATCGGTCGTCACCAACCTCTCCGCGTGGCTGTCCGGCGCGTGGTTCGACGTCGAGCTCGTCGGCGGACCGTTCAAGGCCGTCTCCGAGGCGCTTCCCTTCTATCACGCGGTCGAGCTCGGACGGGGCGTCCTCTCCGGCTCGTACGACGGCTTCACGCTCCGCCTGACCGTCGTCCTCGCCTACGCGCTCGCCGCGGGCGTCCTCGCGGTAGTGCTTTTCACGAGGCAGATGAAAAAGCAGTAATATGGACTGTCGCAATCAGCGCAGACCGAAAAAGCACGGGCTGAAAACCGAATATAGCAAATAAAAATCCGTAGTTTTCATCTTTTTGAGGTGAAAATCCTACGGATTTTTTCATTTTATGTGCCGGGTCACGGAAGTTACCCGATCTGTTGCCGTTTTTGCGGAGTACGCCGGTACGCCTCACGGGGCAAAGAACGACGATTCTGCATCTGATTGAGACAGCCCCTTTCGTTTTACCCGTCCTTCGTCACGGGCCGCGGCGGGGGCGCCCCTCCTCGCGGCAGTCAGCATCAGCTTGATCCTGTTCTGCTGGTTGACGGCGGACGCGCCGGCGTCGTAGTCGATGGCGATAATGTTGATCGAGGGGTTCTTATCCTTGATCGGCTTCATCATCCCCTTGCCGCAGATGTGGTTCGGGAGACAGCCGAACGGCTGCGTACAGACGATGTTCCGCGCGCCCGACTCAAAGAGCTCGATCATCTCCGCGGTGAGAAGCCACCCCTCGCCCATCTTGACGCCGTGGCTTATGTATCCCTCCGACAGCGTGACCGTCCTGTCGAACGGGGTGTACGGTCTGAACGACCCCTCCTCCGTGACGATACCGATGACGTCCTTCTGCTTTTTCAGAAGGAACTTGAAGGCGAGCCGGTTGAGCCGCCACCTGAACGGCATCCGTCCGTAGAACTCGTGGTCGACGATCCCGTTGTAAACGCAGTACATACAGAAATCGAGAAGCCCCGGGACGACGACCTCCGCGCCCTCCGACACGAGGAATTCCTCAAGGTTGTTGTTGCCGAGAGGCGAGTACTTGACGAAGATCTCTCCGACGACGCCGACCTTGACCGTCTCCCTCGCCGCCTTCGGGATCGCCGCGAAATCGCGGACGATCGCGCGGTAGTTTTCTTTGATCTTCCCGTATTTCAGCGCGCCCCTCGCCATCTCGTCGGTAAGCCGCTCCGTCCACTCCTCCGCTTTCCGCTCCGCCGCGCCGCGCTCCGTCTCGTACGGCTTGGTCTGGTTGACGAGCGACATGAGAAGATCGCCGTACGTCACCGCGTAGAGCATCCGATGGAGCATCGGAAGGGAGAGGCGGAAGCCGGAGTGACGCTCGATCCCCGCGAGGGAGAACGAGATCACCGGGACGTATCCGTATCCGGCGCGCTCGAGCGCCTTGCGGAGCAGCGAGATATAGTTCGACGCGCGGCACCCGCCGCCCGTCTGAAAGAGCATGAGTGCGACGCGGCGCGGGTCGTATCCGCCGTTTTTCAGGGCGTCGATAAACTGCCCGATGACGAGGATCGCGGGGTAACAGGTGTCGTTGTGGACGTACCGGAGCCCCGTCTCGCCGATCCGCTGTCCCGCCGTTACGAGCACTTCGGCGCGGACGCCGTAATTCCTCATGACGCGGGCGATCAGCGCGAAGTGGATCGGGAGCATATTCGGAATGAAGACGGTGTAATCTCTCTTCATCCTCTTCGTGAATTCGATATACGTTCTCTTCATTTCGACCGCCTCCCCCAGATCGCCTCTTTCTCCTCTATCGCCGCGAGGAGAGAGCGCAGGCGTATCCTGACGGCGCCGAGATTCGTTATCTCGTCGATCTTGATCTGCGTCGGGAACTTTCCGCCCTCCTCGAGGATGCGTCTGACCTCGTCCGTCGTGATGGCGTCGACCCCGCACCCGAACGAGACGAGCTGAACGAGCTCGACGTCGTCGTGCTGCGCGGCGTACTTCGCCGCGCGGTAAAGCCGTCCGTGATACGTCCACTGGTTGAGGACCCTGACCTCCGGCGTCGCGGAAAGATGTGCGACGCTGTCCTCGCTGACGACGACGAAGCCGAGCGAGAGCGCGAGCCGGTCGATACCGTGACATATCTCCTCGTCGACGTGGTAGGGCCGTCCGGCGAGGATCATTATCCTCTTTCCGTTTTCGCGGGCGTACGCGAGCGCCGCCTCGCCCTCGCGTCTGACCGCGGCGCGGTACTCCTCCTGCGCGCGGAAGCCCGAAAGGACCGCCCGGCGGACCTCGCCCTTCGTGAATCCGGCGTCCCCGCCGCCGAGGGCGCGGAACAGCTCCCTTCCGAGCTGTTTTTTCTTATTGATATTCAGATACGGGAAGAACAGGGGCGACCGCTCGCCGTCCTCGAGATTTCCCGAAAGCAGTTCCGAATAATAGGCGACGACGGGGCAGTTGAAGTGGTTCGCCGTCCCCTTCTCCCTGACGTTGTACGTGACCGACGGGTAAAAGATGAAATCGACGCCGCGCTCGCGCAGCTCCTCGACGTGACCGTGCATCAGCTTCGCGGGATAGCACGCCGTGTCCGACGGGATCGTGAACTGTCCCTTCTCGTACGTCGCGCGCGTCGACATACCGGAGAGGACGACGCGGTATCCGAGCGACGAGAAGATCCCGTGCCAGAGCGGGAGAAGCTCGTACATCCCGAGCGCGAGCGGGATACCGACCGTCCCGCGGAAGCCGCCGTCCGGCTCGTCCCGGCCGCAGACGCCGGTGAGATATTTCCTCTTGAAATCGTAGAGATCGTGCCGTCCCGCGTCGCCCGGGTCGCGCCCGAGACCGCGCTCGCACCGGTTGCCGGAAATGAATTTCCCGCCGCCGGAGAACGTATTGACGGTCAGGTGACAGCTGTTCGTACAGCCCTGACAGACGACGCTCTTCGATTTGTGCGAGAAGTTTTCGAGCGCCTCCCACGAAATGAGGGACGACGGTCCCCGGTGCTCCGTCGCCTTCAGCGCCGCGCCGTAAGCGCCCATCAGTCCCGCCACGGCGGGCCGGACGACGTCGCGCCCGAGCTCACGCTCGAGAGCGCGCAGAACGGCGTCGTTGAGGAGCGTCCCGCCCTGAACGACGACGTGCTCGCCGAGATCGTCGGGGCTCGACGCCCTTATAACTTTATAAAGCGCGTTCTTGACGACGCTGACCGAGAGTCCCGCGGAGATGTCCTCCGCCGTCGCTCCGTCCTTCTGCGACTGCTTTACGGAGGAATTCATAAAGACGGTACAGCGGCTCCCGAGATCGACGGGGGCGCGCGCGAAAAGTCCCTTTTTCGCAAACTCCTCCGCCGAATACCCCATCGAGCGCGCGAACGTCTCGATAAACGAGCCGCACCCGGACGAGCACGCCTCGTTCAGCATGATGCTGTCGATCGCGCCGTTCCTTATGCGGAAGCACTTTATGTCCTGCCCGCCGATGTCGAGGATAAAATCGACGTCGGGCATGAAACGGCGCGCGGCGGTATAGTGCGCCGCCGTCTCAACGACGCCGATATCGACGCCGAACGCGTTTTTTATAAGGTCCTCGCCGTACCCGGTGACGGCGCTCCCGGCGATCTCTATCCGGTCGCCGCACAGCTCGTATATCCGCCCGAGCTGTTCTTTTATGACCTCGACCGGGTTGCCCCTGTTCGGGGAGTAGTACGAATAAATGATCTTCCCGCCGGAGGTGAGAAGGACGAGCTTCGTCGTCGTCGATCCGCAGTCGATCCCGAGGTACGCGCGGCCGGAGTACCCCTCCGGGTCCTCCGTCTCAACGGTCGCGCGGGCGTGACGCTCGCGGAACAGCGCGTATTCCTCCTCCGTCTCAAAAAGCGGCTTCAGCGTCTTTTCGCCGCCCGTTACGGCGGCGCATCCCGACACCCTGCGGAGAAGCTCGCCCGCCGTCGACGGGATCCCGTTTTCCCCGGCGAAGAGCGCCGCGCCGAGGCAGACGGAGTGACGGGCGTATCCGGGGCAGACGGCGTCCTCTTCGGAAAGACCGAGCGTTTCGCGGAACCGCTCGCGCAGGCCGCGGCAGAAGAAGAGCGGACCGCCGAAGAAGAGGACCTTTCCGCGGATCCGGCGTCCCTGCGCGAGTCCCGCGATCGTCTGGTTCACGACCGCCTGATAGATGCTCGCCGCGACGTCCTCCTTGCCCGCCCCCTGATTGAGGAGCGGCTGAACGTCGGTCTTCGCGAAAACGCCGCACCGCGACGCTATCGGGTATATCTTCCTGTGTTCGAGAGACAGCCGGTCGAGCTCGTCGACCGTCACGTCGAGAAGAGTCGCCATCTGATCGATGAACGCGCCCGTTCCCCCGGCGCACGTCCCGTTCATCCTCTCGTCGACGGTCCCGCCGAAAAAGACGATCTTCGCATCCTCGCCGCCGAGCTCGATCACCGCCCCGGCGTCCGGATGGAGCGCGCGGACGAGCTCCGTCGTCGCGGCGACCTCCTGAATGAACGGTATCCCCGCCGCCTCGGCTATCCCGAGACCGGCGGAGCCGGAGATCGCCGCCCGGAGCGGCGCGTCGCCGAATTCCGCGAAAAGATCGCGGAGCAGTTCTTCCGTCTTTTCCCTGACGCGGGACAGGTGGCGCTCGTATCTCTCATAAACGATCTCGCCGTCCCTCACCGCGACGAGCTTCGCCGTCGTCGATCCGATGTCGATCCCCACCGTCAGAGGCGCGGAAAAATCACCCGCCCCCCGCGTTTCCGCGGGGCGTGAGCGGTCGATCTTCAATTCGCCGTTTTTGAGGTAAAGATCCATCGTTAAAACTCCGTGTTAAGACAAATATCACGCCGCTCGCGCCGCGTCCGCCGCGCGAGCCCCCGGACCGACGCTTTTTCCGCAAATGCAGAACGTCTCCGCGCCCCGATCCCCGTCCGCGCCGGCGCGACGGCCCGTTTCTTCCCGTATTTCAAGGACTATCCGATTTTATGCGGTTGTAGAGAATTCGATTCAGAGCTCGCCGGCGGTGAGCGCGATCAGAAGATCCGTGTCGTCGGGGACATCGCCGGAGGTCGCGGCGCGGTTGCGCCGCACGGCGCCGCATTTGCGGCACCGATGGTAGATGATAAAGCCCTTTTTCGGATCGGGCTCCGTCTTTACGGCGTCCATGATCCCGCCGCACCCCGCGGCGCGGTCGCCGGGGTTGACGTCGAGGTGGACCGACGAAAGACAGTAGGGGCAGTGGTTGCGCGAGGTGACGCGAAGCGGCGGCACTTCCCTGCCGCATACGACGCAGACGAACCCTCCGTCGTTTTTGCGAAATCTTTTTTCTTCCACGGCAAACTCCCCCTTTTCCCCGGGTTTTTGCGAAAAATTTTTTGCTCTCCTTGTTGCATTTCGCCTATTTTATGGTATACTATGAAGTAGGAATACGTTTATGAAAGTGAAAGGCGGTCGGTTATTATGAAAAAGAACGATAAGAAGATTTCGGACGGTCTGAAAGCTCTGTTCGTAATCGTCGGCGCGGTCGTCACGGTCGGCGCCGCCGTCATGGTGCTCTATAATATCTTCAAGAAGTATTTCAAGATCACGATCGAATGCGAGGACGAGGACGGAGACTGCTTTGACGACTTCGACGAATTCGATCCCGTCTGCTCTCCCGACGGATGCGCCTCCTGCGCGAAATCCGACGGCGACGGCGACGAAGAGGACGATGAAGAAGAAGACGACGAAGAGGAAGAGGAAGAATAATCCCTTTCCGGAACAGCCATCTGCCGCGGCGGGTCACCCGCCGCGGTTTTCTTTATGACACGGACGAAAAGTAGAACGTCCCGTCGTCTCTTTTCACGATCACGGCGTCGTACCGGAGCGTCATTTTCCCGTTCGAGCACTCGAACGACGTCCTGTACGTGTGCTCCGTCTCGTCGATCGAAAGCAGTTTCACGTCGTACGCGTCGCTTATCGGGCGGCCGACCGGGATATACGCCGCGATCCGCGAGAGATACTTGAACGCGCGCGAGTCGCCGTGAGAGATCTTGACGTTGCCGCCGAAATACCGGTACATCATTGACTCGAACTCGGACGCGGGTATGATCTGCGACACGCCGAGGTCGGGATATTCCCGCTCGGCGTCCTCGAGAAGGTCGGGGTTCCCCGCGTATTTCGCGTAATCGGTATAGAGCATATAGTTGAGAAGGCTGTCGTGACACTTCGTCACGGCGTCCTTCATATTGTCGAATTTCGGGAGCTTGACGGAGTCGACGCTCAACATCTTTATCATCGATCGGATCTCGTCGGCGATCTCGCCGTCGAGCGGGACGGCCCCGACGACGGCCTCGCCGCCGTACTCTCTCTCGCCGATCCCGAGCGCGTCCGTCATTTCGTGGGCGGCGCGGCACGAGACGAGAAAAGCCGCGAGGAGAAAAGCGGCGAGGATAAGAAGCGGTTTATTCGGTCTCACACTCATACCGTCGTCCTCCTTCCGAAAAGCCTTCTGACTTCATCCGACGCCTCGGCGTACATATAGAGCGTTCCCATTATCACGACGGGAAGCCCGCGCTCCCTCGCCTCTTCCCCGGCGAGGGAGATCCCCTCGCCGACGCTTCCGCACGAACGGGCGGGCGCGCCGAGCCGGTCGAAAAGCTCCGCCGACACGGCGGGATCGAGCGACCGCGGATTGTCCGGGCGGACCGTGTAAACGCGTTCGGCGACGGTCGCCGCCGTTTTTATCATCTCTTCGTAGCTCTTATCCGCCATCACGCCGAAGACGATCACGGCGCGGCCGCCGAGAAGGAGCCGCACGTTTTCCGTCAGAGCTTCGACCCCGTCGGGGTTGTGCGCCCCGTCGTAGATCACGAGCGGATCGGCCGCGAGCGTCTCGAAGCGCGCCGGCCATCTCGTCTCCCGCAGACCGCGTCTCACGGCGTCCTCCGTCACGCAAAACCCGGCGCGGGCGAGCGCGTCGGCGGCGGTGAGAACGGTCGCGGCGTTATCGAGCTGGTGAACTCCGGCGAGCGGGACAAAGAGCTCCCCGTACCGTTCGTCGGTGAACTCCGTTCCCGACGGAGAGAGGCGCGGGGCCGAGATCCGCCCCGGATCGGCCGCGTAAAGCGGACAGGCGACCGCCTCCGCTCTCTTTTTTATCACCGACAGAGCGTCCCCGCTCATCTTCCCCGCGACGGCGGCGGAGCCCTTTTTTATTATCCCCGCTTTTTCGCGGGCGATCTTCTTCTCGGTGTCCCCGAGGATCGCGGTGTGATCGAGGCCGATGCCCGTTATGACCGACAGGACGGGCGGCCCTATGACGTTCGTCGAATCGAGCCGTCCGCCGAGCCCCGTCTCAAGGACGACGACGTCGCACCGCTCCTCCCTGAAATACTCGAATCCGACGGCGGTGAGAAGTTCAAATTCCGTCGGCGTCTCCTTCATCGTCTCCGCCGCGGCGCGGACCCGTTCGGTCACCCTGCCGAGCGCGTCGCCGGGGATCGGCTCGCCGTCCGAGACGATCCGCTCCTCGAAAAACGACACGTACGGAGACGTGAAAAGGCCCGTTTTGTACCCGGCGGCGCGGAGGATCGACGAGAGCATCGCCGAGACCGAGCCCTTGCCGTTCGTCCCCGCCACGTGGATAAAGCGTAGGCCGTCCTGCGGATCGCCGAGCAGCCGGCAGAGCTCGCGTATCCTGCCGAGGCCGGGAACGCTCCCCTTCCAGCTGACGGTGTGGATATATTTTATCGCTTCGTCACGATTCATTTTCAGATCCCTTCGATCTCTCCGTACGGAGCTGTTTTCCGAGCGCGCCGCCGAGCTTCAGGAGCGCGGGGATTACGACGAGCTCGACGGGAACGAGCACCGCGTACTCCCCGAGGCGGAGCATGAACCACTCCGGGTACGTTTTGCTCCCGTAAAGCATCCCGACCCAGACGGTGTTCACGACGAGCCCGAGGAAAAGGCAGTTCACGAGAACGACGGCGACGACGTTCGGGAAGATCCTGACCTTTTTCCGGGATATCGAGAAGATGAACTCGCCGCGCCCGCTCTCCCGCTTTATGCTGACGGGATTCGGGTTGAGAAGCAGACCCGCCGTGACGCCCATCAGAGCGGCGCAGAGGGTAAAGCCGGGGTGGTAGGGTCCGATCGGAAACAGGATCGCCCCGAGCAGGTCCGAGAGCGCCCAGACCGCGGCGCTCATCCCCGGTCCGTACATTATCGCGGCGAGGATCGGCGGGACGAACGAAAAGCCGATCTTGAGCCCCTGCGCGTTGATCGAGCAGAAACGGTTGAGAACGATCTCCGCGGCGATAAGGAGCGCGGCGACCGCGATATACCTCGCCGTCATTTTCCCTTTCTTCATAATAAAAACACCTCCCATGCCGCCTTAACATCCATGAGAGCGAGTCAGATGTATGTCACAGCGGGATGCGGCAGATGCACCGCAACGGTATAAAACCGTTTTCGTCCCCCGGGCAACTCCCCGTCCCGGAAGCACTTGACGCGCATTTGCCTACTCTGCCGCCGGTTTTCCCGGCGCATATATATAATATCACAATCGGGATTTTCTTTCAATATTTTTCATAAAACGCGGGAGAGTGCGGAACGGAGAAAAATCATTTACTTATCATACCCTTTATGGTAAAATATACATAACGGCAGGAAACCGAAAGGAGTCTTCTCAAAATGGAAGATATAACGGCAAGAGTCAATCTCCGTAAAATAATAGACGAGCTGAAGCTGACCGAGGCCTATATGCCGGAATCGCCCGAGACGATCACGGTCAGCACGAGCGAGATAATGCGTCCGGGACTCGCCCTCTCCGGGTTCTACGAGCATTTCGACCCGAAGAGGATACAGATAATCGGAGCCGCGGAGGCGGCGTATCTCGAATCGCTCGACACCGAGGAGAGACGGAACAAGCTCCTCACTTACCTGAAGCTCCTTCCCGTCGCCGTCGTTTACACGCACGGGAAGAGACCGGGCGAGGTCATGCTCGATCTCGCCGAGTATTTCTCCGTCCCCGTCCTCGAGACGGAGGAGAACACGAGCACCTTCATGGCGGCTCTCATCGCATACCTCAACGTCCGTCTCGCGCCGCAGATCACGCGCCACGGAGTTCTCGTCGAGGTGTACGGCGAGGGGATCCTGATCCTCGGCGAGAGCGGGGTCGGAAAGAGCGAAACGGCTATCGAGCTGATAAAGCGCGGTCACCGCTTTATCGCGGACGACGCCGTCGAGCTCCGCAAGGTGTCGGCGAAGACGATAGTCGGGTCCGCTCCCGAGCTTATCAAATACTACATCGAGCTCCGCGGCATCGGGATCGTCGACGTCAGACGGCTGTTCGGCATGGGCTCGGTCAAGGAGACGGAGAAGGTCGACCTCGTGATAAAGCTCGAACCGTGGGAAAAGGGCAAGGAATACGACCGCTTCGGCCTCGTGACGGAATACACGGACATTATGGGGATCAACATACCGACGACGACGATACCGGTCCAGCCGGGGCGCAACCTCGCCGTCATAATCGAGATCGCCGCGATGAACAACAGACAGAAAAAGATGGGCTACAACACGGCGGAGGAGTTTGACAAAAAACTGTCCTCCCTCGGAGAATGATATGAAATTCGCGGTCAGCACGTACAGCTTCGGGGAGTACGCCTCGCGCGGAGTCCCCTATATGATCGACGAGGCGGCGCGCCTCGGCTTCGACGGGATCGAGTTCTGCCTCGACGGCGGATTCACGGACGGCGAGCTGTCCTCGTTCGGGCGGCGCGCCCGCGACGCGGGGCTCGCGGCGGTCTGTTCCGCCGTCGGCGCCGATTTTCTCCGCGCCGACCCGAAAGAAGAGATAAAGCGGCTCGCGGGCGAGGTCCGGCGCGCCTCTCTTCTCGGCGTCCCGCTGATGCGCCACGACGCCTCGCGGGGGCTTCCGGGAAAGCTGTCGGACGGCGATTTTTCCGACGCGCTCCCGGCGCTCGCCGACTGCTGCCTCGAGGTCTCCCGGTTCGCGGCGGGGCTCGGCGTCCGCACCTGCGTCGAGAATCACGGGTATTTTTGTCAGGACGCCGACCGCATCGTCGCGCTCGTCAGGGCGACGGACGACGGGAATTTCGGCGCTCTCTGCGACGTCGGGAACTTCATGTGCGCCGACGAATATCCGCCCGATTCCGCGGCGAAGGTCGCGCCGTACGTTTTCCACGTCCACGCGAAGGACTTTTATCTGAAAAAAGGAGCGCCCGCGGAGGGCGGGTGGTTCCCGACCCGCGGCGGCGACTCCCTCCTCGGCGCCGCGATCGGAGACGGCGACGCCGGGGCGAAAAAGAGCCTCGACGCGCTCCGCGCCGCGGGATACGACGGCTTCGTCACCGTCGAGTACGAGGGCGCGGACGACAACCTCCTCGGGATCGCCCGGGGACTCGGATTTCTGAAAAATCATTTTGCGAAATGAAAGGATAAGACGATGGGAATTCTCTACAGACCCGGCGACGGGATCACCTACGGCGTGCCGGACCGCTACTTTGAGGAAAACGTATTCAGGACGATGGAGCGCGAGGACCGTCCGCTCCCGACGTGGGAAGAGTCGAAAGACCGTATGCCCGCGCCGTTCTGGGACGGGCACGACGACGCGATCGCCTGCTATAACAAGGCGTGGGAGATCGCCTTCTCGAACCTGAGACAGCCGACGGAAATCTCGGGCTTCAAATCGAACTTCATCGACACCGCGTTCAACGGGTTCCTCTTCATGTGGGACTCCTCGTTTATTCTCATGTTCGGCAAATACGGGACGAGGGTCTTCAATTTCCAGAACACGCTCAACAATATGTACGCCCGCCAGCACAGCGACGGCTTCATCTGCCGCGAGATCTGCGAGACGGCGGACGGCGAACAGTTCTTCCGTCACGACCCGGCGTCGACCGGCCCGAACGTGATGGCGTGGAGCGAATGGGTCTATTTCGAGAACTTCGGCGACGTCGAAAGGATCGGGAGGATCTTCGCGCCGCTGATGGGATATTACAGATGGCTCAGGCTGTTCAGAACGTGGCGCGACGGCACGTACTGGTCGAGCGGATACGGGTGCGGGATGGACAACTCGCCCCGTATCGAGGCGAAGTATAACGACAACATCGAGGTGTCGCACGGCCATATGGTCTGGATCGACGCCTGCTGTCAGCAGATCCTGTCCGGGCGGATCCTCTGCCGGATGGCGAAGCTCCTCGGCCGCGAGGACGAGACAAAGGAGATAGAGAGCGAGATCGCGATGCTGACGGCGTTCGTCAACGAAAAAATGTGGGACGAAAAGGACGGTTTCTACTACGACCTGTGGAGCGGCGACCGCCTCTCCGGCGTGAAGACTCTCGCGTCGTACTGGGCGCTCCTCGCCGGTATCGTGCCGGAGGACAGGATCGACCGGTTCGTCTCCCACCTCTTCAACAAAAACGAATTTTACCGCGTCCACGCCCCGGCGACGCTCTCCGCGGATCATCCCGAATATCATCCGAAGGGCGACTACTGGAAGGGGTCCGTGTGGGCGCCCACCGCGTATATGTCGCTGAAGGGCCTCGACGCCGTCGGACGGTTCGACCTGGCGCACAAGCTGGCGATGAACCATCACGGCAACGTCGTCAAGGTCTTCAACGAGACGGGGACCCTCTGGGAGAACTACGCGCCCGATTTCGTCGAGCGCGGGAACGCGTCGAAGGACGATTTCGTCGGCTGGACGGGCCTGCCGCCGATCGCCGTTTTCCTCGAGTACGTTATGGGTATCATCCCCGACGGGATGAACAGGAAGATCACGTGGCACGTCGGTCTCACGGAGCGCCACGGGGTGAAGCGTTACCCGCTCGGAACGGACGCGGAGCTCGATCTTTCGGCACAGGCGCGCGCGTCCGAGGACGAGCGCCCCGTCGTCACGGTAAAATCGAACGTTCCGGTCGAGGTCACCGTCAAGTGGAAGGGCGGCGAGTACGTTATCAATGCCTGACGTGAAATTCGACGGCGGTTTCGAGATAAAAAAGCAATCGGATATGGAAGAGATCGTGAGAGAGGCGGGGATCCTGCCTCTCTTCACGAATTCCATCCGCGGTTTTTCGGTCGAGGAGCACGTCGACCCGTCCGTCTGGTTCACCGACGAGCCGGGGCCGTGGGAGTGGAAGGGTCCGGTCATCGCAAACGTCGGGTGCGCGTACGGAAAGCTCTTCGAGCGGAAGGCGGCGTTCGTCCGCCGCGATATTTTCGCTCACCTTGCTAACTACCGCCGCGACGGATACGATTTCGACGCCCGCTTCGACGACGGTCTGGCGTCGTTCAGGGAAAAGGATCTCTTCGAGACGGCGGACCGGATGGCTCCCGTCCTTTCGCGCGACCTGAAGGCGGAAGGCGGCTGGGGCAAGGGCGGCAAAAAGGGTTTCGACGCTCTTCTGACCGGGCTTCAGATGAAGTGCTATATCCTGACGGAGAATTTCGTCTACGACAGGGACAGACACGGGAAGCCGTACGGGTGGGGGATCGGCGTCTACTCGACGCCGGAGCGGATCTTCGGCGACGGGTTCCGCGGCGAAATGTACTCCGTGCCGCCGGAGAAATCAAAAAGCGTCCTTCTCGACGCGCTCCGTCGGATCGTCCCCTACGCGGGGGAGAAAACGATATTAAAGTTTTTAGGATAAAAATGGGTCTGACAGGTGGATTTGAACTCGCGGAGGTTTTGAGTGATATTGCCGTCTGCGACGGCAGTGATATTGTCCCTGCGGGGCAGTGATATTTTGCGGCTCCGCCGCAAAGTTATATTATATTCGCCTTTAAACTGCGCAAAGCGCAATATAACTCGGCGTAGGCCGAATATAACTGCAACGCAATATAACTCGCCGAAGGCGAATATAACTGAAAAAACCGCCTTTCGGCGGTTTTTTTCAAGTGAGTACGAAAAAGATGGATTTGCGTCTGTTTGATATCCGTTCCTTCATACGTGAAGCGTATATCATCGCACGAAGTGCGATATCATAGGGTAACAGAAGTTACCCGAACCCGCCCGAAGCGGCGCCTTTACGGCATCTTTTCGTTTCTCGTTCTTGCCTTGCGATAGCAAGGCGGCGTCCTCGGCGCGAAAATCTGCTCGTAAAATCATCCGTTTCGGGTCGAAGA
>JAFSWB010000075.1 GCA_017444735.1 Clostridia bacterium
AAAAACGGCGATAGAAAAAGCACATAAAATGGAAAAATCCGTAGGATTTTCACCTCAAAAAGATGAAAACTACGGATTTCTGTTTGCTTTATTCGATTTTTAACCCGTGCTTTTTCGATCTGCGCTAAGTGCGACAGCCCCGTATATTCCGGTTTTGCGGCTTCGTGCGCCTTCTTTTCGGGGATCAAAAAAGCGGAGGGAGAGAGGACGGCGGGATTTTCATCTCTTTTTCTCATCGCTCTCACTCCTTCCGGTTTTATTTCCCGGTGAAAGATTTTATCATAAACGAACGGACGCTGTCAAGAGGTTTTTTCGGGCTCGCCTATATTAATAATAATTATTAATATATAATATTCTTGACAAATGCCCGCCCCGTGTGTTATAATTTTCTCAAATAATGGGGTAATTTATTTATATTGTAAATAAATCACGGCGCGCGGCTCCCGTCTTTTGATTCCGGCTGTCTCCTTCGTCTCGGCCGCGCGTTCTCGGGAAGGAACGTAAATAATGGAAAAAAGAGAAGATATCGCCTCCATATGGCAGATGATGTTCGAGTCGATGAAAGAGGAAAAGGAGCTTCCCTCGACCGCGCTCGACCTTTGGTTCGGAAAGTGCTCTCTTGAATCGCTCTCCGCCGACAGCGTCGTTTTTTCGTGCGACTCCGATATGAAAAAATCGGTTATCGAAACGAGATATCTCGACTATCTGCTCCGCTATCTTGAAAACACGATCGGATTTCTGCCCAAAAGCGTCGACGTTATCGTTGCGGACGACGGCTCCCGCAGGACGCCGGGCCATAAGGCGGCGGTCCCGGAGGCGACGTACGACGAGGGAGAAGAGGAAGACGTCAAGCCGTCCTATTCCGAAAGAAGACTTTCCTTCAATTCGGATTTCACCTTTGAGAATTTCGTCGTCGGCAGATCGAACGCGATGGCGCACGCAAACGCCGTTTCCGTCGCCGAAAATCCCGGAACTCTGATAAATCCCCTTTTCATCTACGGTCACAGCGGCCTCGGCAAAACTCACCTGATGTACGCGATCGCGAACAGAGTGCTCGAACGCGACAGCACGATGAACGTCATCTACGTCAAGGGCGAGGACTTCATGAATCAGTTCATTTTCTCGATAAAGTCGAACAGGACCGCCGAATTCAGAGAAAAATTCCGCGGCGCCGATATGCTTCTTATCGACGATATCCAGTATATAGCGAGCGGAGCCGGAGAATCGACGCAGAACGAATTTTTCCACACCTTCGAGGCCCTTTACGAGGATCACAAGCAGATCATCATCACGTCCGACCGTCCTCCTCAGGAGCTCACTATCCTTGAAGAGAGAATAAGGAACAGATTCGAGTCGGGTCTTCTCGCCGACATTCAGCCCCCGGACCTCGAGCTTCGCCTCGCGATCCTTCAGAACAAGGCGGAGCATCACAACCTCTCCCTCTCTCCCGAAGTCCTCAGCTTTCTTGCTGAGAAGCTCCAGTCGAACGTCCGTCAGATCGAGGGAGTTATAAAGAAGCTCGCCGCCAAGAACCTGCTGACCGGTCTTCCCGTCACTCTCGATCTTGTCAAATCGACCGTTCCCGAATATATAAGGGACACCTTCTCGATAAACGATTACGTCGATACGATCATCTCCTGCGTCGCCCGCAGAACTCACGTCGACCCCGAGGATATTCTCGGAAGAAAGAGAAACAAGGAGATCAAAAACGCGCGCAACGTCTGTATGTATATCATAAGATCCCTGACTCAGCTCTCACTTCCGAAGATAGGATCGTATTTCGAGAGAGATTACAGCACGGTCCATTCGAATCTCACCGCCGTCGAAAAACAGATGGCTCTCGACCCCCTGTTGGAAAGTGAGATAAACGATATCATCAACGATATCAAGAGAAGCTGAAGTTTCAAAATCCCAATAAACAGGGATTTCCCCGGCCTTTTCAAATAAGAAAAGAATTTTCAACAAAAAACCGTTGAAAAGCGCGACGGAAACGGGCTTGAAATCAGATGAAAACCTGCTCGAAAAAAGCGGTTTGAAATTTTTCCCTCACAAACTCCCGTTTTTTTCCCGAAAAGGACGATTTTCCATAATCCTTCAAATGAAAACAGGATGATTTTTTCCTTAAAAAGGATCGCGAGGGTTGAAAAATATTTCCCGCCGCAGCGGTTATTTCCCGGGTTTTCAAATATTTCCAACGCCCCTATTACTTCTGCTTCTGAATATATATATTATACTTTTCTTTTATAAAAATCCGAAAGGAGAAAAATCATGAAAGTTTCCTTCGAAAAAGAAAAACTTCTTGCCGCGATAGGTCCCGCGGCTTCGATCTCACAGGTAAAAAATACTCTGACTTCCGTCGAGGGTCTTCTTTTCGAGTGTCCGGCCGACGAGAAATTCGGAAAGATAACGGACGACGAAAAGGGTCTTACGAGAATTTCCGCCTACGACCTTGAAAAAGGACTCAGAACGACCGTCGACTGCAAGGTTTACGAGGCCGGCAACTGCGTTATCAACTCCTCCCGTATCCTCCAGATAGTGAGAGCTCTTCCGGACGGCGAGATAATGATCGAGACGGACGAGAAAAGCAGGGCGGTCATCACCGGCGGAATGTCGAGCTTTGAGATCGCCGTGTCCCCTTCGGACGATTTTCCGGCGATGCCCATGTTCATAGGGGACAAGAGATTCCTCATCCCTCAATATGCGGCGAGGACTCTCATAGGAAGAGTGATCTTCGCCGTCGCGCAGAACGATCAGAGAGCGTTTTTCAACGGCGCTCTTATGAAGGTCCGCGGGAATCTTATAACAATGGTGGGATGCGACGGAAACAGACTGTCTCTCGCCTCGTATAAGCTCGACGAGGAGATCGGCGACACCGACGTCATCATCCCCGGGAAGTTTCTCGGAGAGCTCTCCCGTATCCTTCACGACAGCGAGGAGGAGACGGAGATCATTATAGGAAGAAAGCATATCATCTTCAAGATCGGCTCGATATACTTTTTCACCCGTCTTATCGAGAGCAATTATCTCGACTACGAGAGGATATTCCCGAAGTCGTATTCGACCGAGGCGTACGTTTCTCCCGTCGATCTGAGAGAAGCGCTCGAGAGGGCTTCGATCATTTCGGAGGATAAGCTCGGCGGAAACAACAGAAGTATAGTAAAGCTCGATTTTTCGGACAAGGAGATCTCCATTTCCTGCGTCTCTTCAATGGGGTCGATTCACGAGAACGTGACGGCCGCCATAGGAGGAAACGATCTCATCATCGGATTTACCGGAAGATTTCTCCTTGACGCTCTCAAAGCGGTCCCCGACGACGCCGACAGGATAAGGCTGAGACTGAATTCGCCCGAGTCCGGAGTCTGCATAGAGGCGGGCGACGGAAGCCGGTTCGTCAGCTTCGAGGGAGACGAAAAGAAGGCGGACGGAGACGAAAAGTTTGATTTTCTCCACTTCGTCATGCCGAGAAGGATAAATCACAAGGAATGATCTGTCACGTCGGATCGGGCAGGATGGTCACCGACGGCGAGATCGTGGGGATCTTCGATCTCGACGGGGAGATAACGCCCGCCGTCACCGCGGAATTTCTCCGCGCGGCGGAAAAGAGGAAAGAGACCGAAACGGCGGCGGACGATCTTCCGAGATCGTTCGTGCTGACGAACAAAAAAGGGAAAAACGGCGTGATCTTCACGCGCCTTTCTTCCGCCGCTCTCGCAAAGAGAGCGGAAGAGGGAACGGCAAAGATACAGTAAACAGAACGAAAGGCACGGTATTCTGATGGAAAAAGACATCGAAGGAGCGAACGGCGACGTTATGTCGCTCGATCAGCAAAGAGAGATCACCGCGGTCGAAGACGAGGTCTACGACGAAAGTCAGATCCAGGTCCTCGAGGGTCTTGAAGCGGTGAGAAAACGCCCCGGTATGTATATCGGCACGACGTCGGCGGGCGGTCTTCACCATCTCGTATACGAGATCGTGGACAACGCGATCGACGAGGCGATGGCGGGTCACTGCGACAGGATCGACGTCACTCTCTTTCCGGACGGTTCCGTTGAGGTAAAGGACAACGGGAGAGGCGTCCCCTCGCAGATGCATCACAAGGTCAACAAGCCGACTCTCGAGGTCGTTTTCTCCGTTCTCCACGCGGGAGGAAAATTCGGAGGAAAGGGCTATAAGATAGCCGGCGGTCTGCACGGCGTCGGAGCGTCCGTCGTCAACGCGCTCTCCCTTTGGTTCAAGCTCGACAACTGCTACGAGGGAAAGAGATACACTATCGAATTCGAAAAAGGGAATATCAGCAAGCCGTTCGAGTGCATCGGCTCCTCCGAGGGGAAGCACGGTCTGACCGTCAGATTCAAGCCGGACCCCGAGGTGTTCACCGATACGACGGAATTCGATATCAAGACGCTTCTCACGCGGCTGCGCGAGCAGGCGTTCCTCAACGCCGGCATCAGGATCGTCATAACGGATAAAAGAGAAAAGGTGAAGGAGGATCCGCTCGGCGAGGAGCCGAAGGAGCTTCCGAGGGAAGAACTCGCCGAGGACGGCGGGGACGATCCCGACCTCGAGCCCGGCACCGACGACATCGGGGAAAAGAGAGATCTCGACTTCGGCGAGGACAGCGACAGAAAGACGACGTACGTCGAGGACGGTTACAGGGTCTACGACCTGATGTACCGCGGCGGGATCAAGAGCTTCGTCGAACAGCTCAACTCGACGAAGGGTAAGATCCACCCCGGAGTCATCTATATGAAAGCGATGAAGGGCGACGTTATCGCCGAGATCGCGATGCAGTACAACGACAGTTACAACGAGACGATAGTCACGTTCGCCAACAACATGGCGACGACGGACGGCGGCACGCACGAGACGGGCTTCAAGGCGGCGATCACCAAGGTGATGAACGATTACGCCAGGAAGTGCGGGGTCCTCAAGGACAGCGACAAGAACCTGTCCGGCGAGGACGCGCGCGAGGGCCTTTGCGCGGTCGTCTCCGTCAAGCTGACCGACGCGCAGTTCGAGAGCCAGACGAAGGCGAAGCTCGGAAATTCCGAGGTCCGCGGCATCGTCGAGGGGATCGTCACCGAAAAGCTGAGCGAGTTTTTCGAGGAGAATCCCGACGCGGCGCGCGCGATCGTCGAAAAATCGCTCGCCGCGGCGCGAGCGCGCGAGGCGGCGAGAAGGGCGAGGGATCTGACGAGGCGCAAGGGCGTTCTCGAAAACTCGTCTCTTCCCGGAAAGCTCCGCGACTGCCAGGACAGACGGTCCGAGCTGTGCGAGGTCTTCCTTGTGGAGGGAGACTCCGCGGGTGGGTCCGCGACGAGCGGACGCGACAGCCGGTTCCAGGCGATCCTTCCGCTCCGCGGCAAGGTGCTCAACGTCGAAAAATCGCGCCTTGACAAGGTTTACTCGAACGAGTCCCTCATCCCGATAATCCAGGCGCTCGGATGCGGGATCGGAGAGGATTTCGACGCGGAAAAGCTGAGATACGGCAAGATCATCATAATGGCGGACGCCGACGTCGACGGGTCTCACATCAGGGTCCTCCTTCTGACGTTCTTCTTCCGCCATATGAAGAAGCTGATCGAAGACGGCCACGTCTTTCTCGCCCAGCCGCCGCTTTACAAGGTGAAGGGCAAAGGCGGCAAGGAGAGATACGCGTTCTCGGACGCCGAGAGAGATCAGATCATCGCCGAGCTCGGCGGCAACCTCACCGCCGAGAGATATAAAGGTCTCGGCGAGATGGACCCCGAACAGCTCTGGGAGACGACGATGGACCCCGAGACGCGGACTCTTCTCAAGGTCGAGATAGAGGACGCGATCCTCTGCGACGAGGCTTTCTCCCTCCTTATGGGCGAGAAGGTCGAGCCGCGCCGCGACTTTATCAGAGAAAACGCGAAATACGTCGAAAACCTCGATATATAACGGGGATCGGACCAAAATAAGCGAAACGGCAGGTAGATATGGCACTTAAAAATCATGGAAGAGACGATTCGCCGATAGAATTTCCGGAACAGAAGATCGTACCGATAAATATGGAGAGGGAGGTAAAAAAATCCTTCCTTGAGTACTCCATGTCGGTAATCGTCTCGCGCGCGCTTCCGGACGCCCGCGACGGAATGAAGCCCGGACAGCGCCGTATTATGTACGCGATGTTCGAGGACGGTCTGACGCACGACAAACCGTTCCGCAAGTCGGCGACGACGGTCGGAAACGTCCTCGGGCGGTATCATCCTCACGGCGACGCGGCGGTCTACGGAACGATGGTCAGGATGGCGCAGGATTTCTCGTACCGCTATCCTCTCGTTCAGGGCCACGGAAACTTCGGCTCGATCGACGGCGACGGCGCGGCGGCGTACAGGTACACCGAGGCGCGTATGTCGAAGATCTCCGAGGAGATGATGGCGGACATCAACAAGGAAGTCGTCGACTGGGTCCCGAACTTCGACAACAGCAGGAAGGAGCCGTCCGTTCTGCCGACGAAGTTCCCGAATCTGCTCGTCAACGGGTCGGTCGGTATCGCCGTCGGTATGGCGACGAATATCCCGACGCACAACCTCACCGAGGTCATCGACGGGACCGTCTATCTGATGGACAATCCGGAGGCGGGCGCCCGCGAGCTGATGCAGTTCATAAAGGGTCCCGACTTCCCGACAAAGGCGACGATCTTCGGCACCGCGGGGATCTACGAGGCGTATTCGACCGGCCGCGGCAAGGTCATCGTCCGCGCGAAGGCGGAGGTCGACGAGGAGAAGAGACAGATCGTCATCACCGAGATCCCGTATATGGTAAACAAGTCGGAGCTCGTCAAGGCGATGGCGCAGCAGGTCCGCGACAAGAAGATAGACGGCGTGACCGACATCCGCGACGAGTCCGGCAAAGCGGGGCTCCGTATCACCGTCGATTACAGGCGCGACGCGAACGGTCAGGTCATCCTCAATCAGTTTTACAAATACACACAGCTTCAGGACACGTGCGCGATAAATATGCTCGCGCTCGTCGACGGCGAGCCGAGGATCCTGTCGCTCCGTCAGATCCTTCAGAATTACATAAACTTCCGCGTCGACGTCACGAGGCGCAGAACGCAGTTCGAGCTTGACCGCGCGCTCCATGAGGCGCACATCAACGAGGGCTATAAGATAGCGACCGACAACATCGACGAGGTCATCACGATAATCAGGAACTCCCCCGACACGCCGACGGCGAAGATACGCCTTTCCGAGCGGTTCGCTCTCTCCGAGGAGCAGTCGCAGGCGATCGTCTCGATGACGCTCGGCAAGCTGTCCGGCCTTGAAAGGCAGAAGGTCGAGGAAAGACTTCGCGAGCTGTACGCGATCATCGACGAAAAGAGGGCGATCCTCGCCGATCCCGAGAAGATCAAGGCTCTGATAAAGGAAGAGCTGATCGCCGTCCGCGACAAGTACGGCGACGGGAGACTGACCGAGATCGTCGAATACCACGACGAGATCATGCTCGAGGACCTCATCGAGCGTCACCGCTGCGTCATCACGCTGACGCACGGCGGATATATCAAGAGACAGAAAGCCGACGCTTACGCGGCGCAGTCGAGAGGCGGAAAGGGACGCCGCGGCATCGCGACGAAGGAGGAGGACTACGTCGAGCGCGTCGTCGCATGCGAGAGCCACGATTTCCTGCTTCTGTTCACGAATCTCGGCAGAGTCTACACGACGAAGCCGTACCGCATCCCGGAGGCGAGCTACAACGCGAAGGGATCGCATATCGTGAACCTGCTCGACCTCAACGAGGGCGAATCGGTCACCGCGATGCTCGCGACGGACACGCTCACGCCCGAGGAAGAGAAGAACCTCATTATGATAACGCGCCGCGGAGTCATCAAGAAGACGCCGCTCAGAGAATACGCGATCAACCGCAAGGGCGGAAAGATCGCGATCAACCTCGACGAGGGAGACGAGCTCACGTTCGTCGCTCTGTCGGACGGCAGGCACGATATCATGGTCGCGGCGAACACGGGCCTTCTCGCAAGATTCTCCGAGAAGAGAGTCTCGACGGTCGGAAGGACGGCGAGAGGCGTCCGCGCGATGAAGCTCGAACCCGGCGACCGGATCATCGGAGCGGCGGTCGTGTCGTCCGATCCCGAATGGGTGGAGGGACACAAGCTCATCACGCTGACCGAAAAGGGATTCGGCAAGAGGATGTCGACCGCGCTGTTCGAGAACAAGGGCCGCGCGATCAAGGGTATGTGCGCTCACAAGATCTCGGCTAAGACCGGCGAGCTCGTCGGCATCGCCGTCGTCGAGGAGGGCGAGGATATCCTCATCATCACGGACGACGGAACGGTCATCCGCACGTCGGCGGACGGTATCCCCGCGTACGGCAGAACGGCGTCCGGGGTCATCGTCATGAGGACGGGCGACTCGAAGATCGTCAACTTCACCGTCACGGGGCAGAAGGAAGAAGAGGTCCCCGAACAGGGAGAAGAGACCGCCGGAGGCGAGGAGCCTCCCGCGGAGGAACCGGTTCCGGAGGAATAAAAAACGAGGGGGCCGCGCAGACTGCGCGGACCCCGTTATTCATTTCATTCCCCGCTGCGGCGCGGGGCGGACCCTCCGAAGGAGCGCGTCACGGCTCCCGCCGGGGATCCGTACCGCTGAAATCCTTTCCCTGCCATGAGCCCCGGCGGAAGAGTTCTCGGTCGACGTCGTTCATCACGGCGATCTTTCGCCGGCACCACGCGGGGGCGACAAGGACGTCCTCGGGCGCCTCGCCGGAGAGACGCGCGATCACGCACTCCGGCGGAAGCAGTTCGAGCTGATCGCAGACGACGGCGACGTATTCGTCCTTTTCCATCGGGACGTATTCGCCCCTTTCAAAAAGAACGGCGAGCGGCGTGTCCCGCAGGACGTGCAGAAGGTGGATCTTCATCATGTCGGGGGACAGCGCGGCGGCGTCGGCCGCCGTTTTTATCATCGTTTCGCGGGTTTCCCCGGGAAGACCGTTTATTATATGAAAACCGACCGAGATCCGACCGCCCGCGGCTCGCAGACGGCGGTATCCGTCGACGAATTCGGCGAAGGTGTGACCGCGGTTTATCCGCTCCGCCGTGCCGTCGTCCGTCGACTGAAGGCCGAGCTCGACCGTCACGGGGAGTTTTTTTGAAATACGGACCAGCTCCGCGACCGCGTCCTCGCAGAGACAGTCCGCGCGCGTGGCGACGGCGAGCATGACCGCGCCGGGCAGCGCCGCCGCTTCCTCATAAACGCGCCGGAGCGCGTCGGGCGGCGCGTACGTGTTCGTATTCGCCTGAAGATACGGGATAAAGCCGGAGATCCGCCACTTGCGCTGAGCGACGCGGCGCGCCTCCCCGTACTGCTCCGCGAGGGTCCCCGACGCCGAGGACGAGCCGTTGAGACAGAAGATACAGCCCCCCGTCCCGCGCGAGCCGTCCTTGTTCGGGCACGAAAAGCCCGCGTCGAGCGGGATGCGCGCGCATTTGCCGCCGAACGTTTTTCTCGTATAATAGTCAAAGGTCTGATATCTTTTGTTCGTATCCGAAAACGGGTACGGATTGACGTCCTTCTGCGACACGGCTTTTCCTCCCCCGCGGCGTTTTACGCTGTAATCATAACAAAAAAGGAGGAAAAGGTCAAGAGGGGCGGGACGGCGCGAAATTTTGCGGCGATTTTCAATTTTCTCTTGAATTTTCCGGTGCGATAATATAAAATAACAGTATATTTTTTGAATATTCCCGTCCGGGGCCGCCCGGGCGATGAAAGGTCGCACTCAAAATGATCGTAAAACCGTTTGGCGAAATGAAGAAGGAAGAGCTCGAGGAAGTGCTCGCCGATCAGCGGGCGAAGCTCGACGCGTGGGGCGAACAGAACCTGACGCTCAACCTGACGCGCGGCAAGCCGTCGCAGGCGCAGCTCGACCTCTCGTCCGATATGCTCGGCGTTATAAGCGACAGGGGAGACTGCTTCTCCGAGTCCGGTCTCGACTGCCGCAACTACGGCATCCTCGACGGTCTGCCGGAGGCGAAGCGCCTCTTCTCCGAACTGCTCGGCATCCCCGAGGATATGATTATGATCCTCGGAAACTCCTCGCTCAACGCGATGTATGACGCGATCGTCCGCTGTATGCTTTTCGGAGTCGCCGGCGGGCGCGAGCCGTGGTTCAGACAGGGCCGCATCAAATTCCTCTGTCCGACGCCCGGATACGACAGACATTTCACGATCTGCAAGACGCTCGATATCGAGATGATCCCGATAAAGATGACGCCCGAGGGCCCCGATATGGACGCGGTCTACGACCACGCCTGCTCCGACCCGTCCGTCAAGGGCATCTGGTGCGTGCCGAAGTTCTCGAATCCCGAGGGGATCACGTATTCCGACCGCGTCGTCGAGCAGTTCGCCGCGCTGAAGCCGGCGGCGCCCGACTTCCGCATCTTCTGGGACAACGCGTACTCCGTCCACGAGCTGTACGACGAGGAAGTCCGGCTCGCCGACATTTTTGAGCTTGCGAAGAAGTACGGCACGGAGGACAACATATTCTATTTCGCCTCGACGTCGAAGATCACGTTCCCCGGCTCGGGCCTCGCGATCATGGCGGCGAGCGAGCGGAACCTCGATCAGATCCGTCCGATCCTCGCGACGCAGACGATCGGCTACGACAAGATCAACCAGATGCGCCACGTCAAGTACTTCAAGACGGCGGACGGCATCAGGGAGCATATGAAGAGACTCGCGGAGATGCTCCGCCCGAAATTCGAGATGGTGGAGGACACGCTCGACCGTCATCTTACGGGATACGATATAGCGCGCTGGACGAACCCGAAGGGCGGATATTTCATCTCGCTTTACGTTGAAAAAGGATGCGCGAGGAGAGTTTATCAGCTCGCCCGCGGCGTCGGCGTCACCCTGACGCCCGCCGGAGCGACGTACCCCTACGGCCGCGACCCCGACGACAGCAACATCCGCATCGCGCCGACGTTCCCCGAGGTCGCCGAGCTCAAGACGATCTCAAAGATACTCTGCAACTGCATCAAGATCGCCGCCGCGGAGAAATACCTCAAAAAATTCAACTGAAACGTATAAAAAATCGCCCCGCCGACTGTCCTTCGGAACAGACGGCGGAGAGATTTTTTTGTTTTGTGAGATCCGACACGGGAAGACCTTCTCGTCAGACAGCGTCGTTCGGCTTCGCGCATCCGGGGAGATCGACCTCGCCGAGGTGCTTCAGCTTGAAGCCGTTCGCCTTGAATTCCTCGTAGTTGAACGCCTCGAGCTCGTCGTAGGCGAGCTTGTGGAATTCGTAGAAGTTCGGCCACCACTCGTAGCCCTGACCCATCGACAGACCGAGATACGTCTCCGCGATCTCGATGCCCATGTTGTGGCCTATCCAGTGGCCGCCCATCGCGAGCACGTTCACGTTGTTGCCCGTGATCGCGCGCTTCGCCGACATGACGGACTCGACGACCGCCGCGTGGACGTGGGGGCACTTGCTCGCCGCGATGTGGATGCCCATTCCGGTCCCGCAGAAGATGAGCGCGCGCTCAAATTCGCGCTCGGCGATCTTCGCGCCGACCATGAGGCCGATGCGGTGGAACATTTCGGGGTGCGGATCGTCGGCGGAACGGACGCCGATGTCGGTGATCTTCCATCCCTTGCCCTCGAGATGCTTCACGATCGCCTCCTTGAGTTCAAAACCGGCGATATCGGCGGCTACGAGCAATTCCTTGTCTTTGATCGTTTTCATAACGGTCTCCTTTTTTGATAAGTATTAAAAATTGCCTTTTCCCGCCGCCGTATCGTCCCGCGGCACTTGACAGGAAAAGAGCGGATATGATAAAATGGGGTCGGTCCGGGCCCGACCCGGATCGGATAGTCCCCATTTATATTTTACAACAAAAAATCGCGGTGTAAAGCGTTTTCGGGAAAATTTTTATCTTTTCCGAAAAAACCCGGAAGGAGTTCTCATGAGAGAGAGAAAATCAGATTCATACGTGATCGAGCCGGAGCGAAAGATCCCCGTTATCCACGAGGCGGACGTCTGCGTCGTCGGCGGATCGGCGACGGGCGTTTTCGCCGCGGTGCGCGCGGCGCGTCTCGGCGCGAAGGTCGTCATCGTCGAGTGTCAGAACAGCTTCGGCGGCGTGGCGACGAACGGCCTCGTCAGCCTGTGGCACAGCTTTTACGACGTCGAGGGCAAAAAGCAGATCATCGCCGGTCTTTCCGAGGAAGTCCTGTCGCGGCTTTCGGAGATCGACTACCGCACCGGTCCCGGCAGCTCGCATTTCTTCAATCCCAACGAGCTCAAGATCGAGCTTGACGCCGTTCTGAAGGAGGCGGGCGTCAAGATCTATCTTCACACCTTCTATACCGGCCTCACCCTCGACGGCGACCGGATCACGTCGATCTTCGTCGAAAACAAGGACGGCAGAGGGGCGATCAAGGCGAAATTCTTCATCGACGCCACGGGCGACGGCGACCTCTGCCGCGACCTCGGCATCGAGTCGTACGTCAACGACAACATCCAGCCCCCGTCCGCCGTCTATATGATGCAGGGGACGAAGGACGACGAGCGCAAGAGAGAATTCGGGATCAAGTTCAACGAGGATATCGTTCCGCCGATGATCCAGCGTCACGGCAAGGAATTCGGGCTCGAGCCCGACTGGGGCTGGGACACCTACATCCCCGGCATCCACAATATCCACTTCCGCGCCGACACTCACGTTTTCGGCTTCAATCTCGCTCACGCGGACGACTTGACCGAGGCGGAGATCATCGGACGCGAGAAGATGAGAAAAGTCATCCGTATGATGAGAAAATACGGCAACCCCGACGAGACGTACGCGCTCGTCAACATCTGCTCGTATATCGGCATCCGCGACACGTATCACTATAAAACGAAATACCGCGCCGACCATATGGAGCTTCTTCTCGGCAAGCGTTACGACGACGTCATCCTCAACGGAACGTACGACGTCGACGTCCATCAGGCGGATTCCGGGATCCAGTTCATGAGACTGAACGGCGAATGCACCACCGAGTACACCGACGGGACCCGCGTCGTCACCAACTGGCGCAAGGACATGGGCCTGCCCACCGAGGGACCGATGCCGACCTACTATTCGCTGCCGTTCCGCGTTCTCGTTCAGGAGAAGATCGAAAACGTCATCGCCGCCGGCAGAATGATCAACGCCGACCAGGAGGCGTTCGGCGCGCTCCGCGTCATGATAAACCTCAACCAGATCGGAGAGGCGTCCGGCGTCGCCGCGTACCTCGCGATCGATCAGAACAAATCCGTACGGGAGCTCGACGGCGTCGAGGTCGCGAAGCTTTTGGCGCGCGGCGGCTCGGCGAACATCTGCTGACGAATTATCAACATAATGAAAGCAAGACCCCAAAAAGGTCTTGCTTTCTTTAACAGGAGAAGAAAATGAAGAGAATAATTTCCGTTTTTATCGCGGCCGTTACCGCGCTCTCGCTCCTCACGTGCGCGCTGCCCGCGGCGGCGGACCCGTTTCCGTTCCGCGACGTGCCGGAGGACTCGTGGTTTTACGGGCCGGTGAGGTCCGTGTTTGAAAAGGGGATCATGAAGGGGACGTCGGCCGACCGGTTCTCTCCGGACGACTCGATGACGCGCGGGCAGATCGTCACGATCCTCGCCCGTATGTCGGGCGAGGACTACGCCGGCGCGGCGAAGAACGCGTCCTTCCGCGACGTTCCCGCCTCCGAGTACTACGCCGACCCCGTCGGCTGGGCGGTCAAAAACGGGATCGCCAAGGGGATGAGCGCGGCGGCGTTCGAGCCGGAGAGTCCCGTGCTCCGTCAGGAGTTCGCGGCGTTCTTCGTCCGGTATATGGATCACAAAGGAATAAAGCTCCCCGAGGAGGACGCGGCGCCGTTCCCGGACAAGATACCCGACTGGGCGAAGGAGAACGTCGAGACGCTCCACAGAGCGGGGCTCGTGAAGGGCGACGCGGCGGGCCGGTTCAACCCGGGAGATAAAATGACGAGAGCGGAGATCGCGACCGTGACGGACCGCTTTCTCTCGATGACGCCCGAGGACCCGATGTACGCGGCGCTCGAATCGCTCGATTCGATGAAATGCGCGGCGCACAACAGGATCCACTATATCGCGGGGCTCTCCGCGGTCGAGGCGGAGAGGGGAGACGTATCGCTTTCCCGCATCGGCGCGGGGTTCCGCGACGCGATGGGGCTCGATCCCGAGAGCTACGACGTCAGAGTGCGTCTTCTCAATCTTCCCGCGTTTGAAGAGTTCCACTACGATTTCCCGGCGGCCTTCTCCATAACGGTCCTTATGACCCGCGTCTCGGTGCGGAACACCGTGACGGGCGAGACGACCGGCGAAAAGGCGGTCACGGTCTATCTCTCGATCGACAACACGAGAAGAGAGGACCTCGTCTGTGTCTGCCCGGAGGAGGTAAACGACGAAAAGCTCGAACGGGTGTGGAACGGTCTCGGATCGCTCTACGTGTTCGACGACGACGGGAAGGTCCGCGTTCCCTATAACAACTGCCGCACGGAGGCCGATCTCTCCGACTATTTCACGCGCATCCTTCTCGGCCTCGACGACGATCACGATCTCGGGCAGGACAACGGCGCGTATAAGCTCTCGCTCGCCGAGGGCGACTTCGACCGCGTCTCGTCGCTCCGCGGCACGGGAGGCGAGACGACCGTCACGGCGACGCTCGTCAACCGGATGCTGAAAAAGAGAAGCGAACCGAAGGAGCTGACGCTCGTCGTAATGAACCGTCAGCAGTGCGTCGACAAGCTGAACGCCCTTTCGGACAGATTGAGAGACGAGATGGCGATCCTCGAGGGGATGATCGGCGACTGCCGCCGCGCGGGGATCCCGACCGATTACGAGGACGCGGCGCTCGCGGTCCTCGCGATCTTCGCGGAGGAGCACATCCCCGACTATTTCGGGATCGAGGAGTTCAGCCGCGAGCTTTACGTGAGACGGTCGACCGACAGGGTCTTCGAGGAGGCGAGGGCTTCCCTCGAGGCGCTTCTGGCGGGGGAGAAGGACCCGGTGAACGTGCCGAAATACGTCCCCGGCGGAATGGAGGTCGACGGCTTCACGATCCGCGCGAACACCGTCGACAGCTACGGCAATTTTGAGAACAGACCGGTCTACTTCTACGGTTACGGCGACGGAGGGGAGTACCCCCGCACGTATCTGCCGTATTATAAAGAGCTCGGAAGCAACGCGTTCCACTACTATCTTATCACGTTCGCCGACGTGGTACGCGCCGCGACGCCCTCCGACACGGTCGGCGTGAGCGCCGACGGCAAATACGTCGTCGACACGTCGGGAATGGAGGCGGATCTCGCGTATCTCAGCGACGCCAACGAGGGAGAGCAGTCGGTCTCCCTGATGCTCATTATCAACGCGGGCTTCCTCCCCGATATCTATCCGGAGCTCGGCAAGGTCGGCGCCGAGGAGGGAGGCGAGGTCGGCTTCAACCTGACGCACCCGAAGGGCAGAGAGGTCGTCGAGGCGTTCCTTCGCGCCGTCGTGCCGATCGTTTCAAAATTCCCTTGCGTCGACAGCTTCGTCCTCACGAACGAGCCGGGGTACAAGCCGAGCGAGTACGGCGACTATTACGTCCCGATGTGGGCGGAGTTCCTCTCGGAGAAATACGGAACGGTCGAAAATCTGAACGGGATCTGCGGCGCGTCGTACGCCTCGTTTGAGGACGTTCCGCTCGCCGGCCGCGAGATCCTCAAAGGGAGGACCGTCCTCTCTCTCGACAATCAGGAGTTCGCGACGAAAGTCCATTCCGACTGGCACAGGTGGGTCGCGGGAATCGTTCACGAGCTCGCGCCCGATATCGAGATCAGCACGAAGCTCAAATCTATCGAATTCGACCGCGCCATGCAGCAGTACGGTCTCCGTCCCGAGGACTGGTCCGACTTTCAGGACCTCGGCGGATGCGACGACGTGCGCGACGACGTGATGTACTACGATCATATCGCGTACTCCGAGGAAGCTCCCGTCGTCGACTCCGAGATCCATATCTACCACGACAGCAGGGACACGGCGTTCACGTACGATATGGATGTCTGGACCGAGCGCATCGTCTGGCGCGGGATCATGCACCATCTCGGCGTCGGAAATTTCTGGTCGGACGACTACTGGTCCGGTCACGCCGACCATTACTCGTTCGGCAATTCGGCGTACCGTCCGCTGACCCGCTACAACGTCGGCAAGGTCACGATGGACCTGAACCGGCTGTCGTATGAGATCGACGCCTTAGTGTCGGAGGAGCCCGACGTCGCTATCCTCTACTCGTACCCGTCGCGCGCCCTCACGGTCGGCGACGCCACGGAGACGATGAACGGCGCGTATCTCGGACTGCTCGAATGCGGAAAGAAAGTCCGCGTCCTGTCCGAGGAACAGATAGAAAAGCTCGAAAAAGAGGAGATAAAGCTCCTCGTCGTCCCCGGCTCGGTCAACGTGTCGGAAAAGACGCTCGAGGCGATCGACGCGTTTCAGGCGCGCGGCGGCGAGGTCGTCGTATTCGGCGTCGATTCGCTGACGCGGGACGGCGTGAACGTTCCCCACTCCTCTTCTCTCCCCGATAAGATCAAGAGCGCGGCGACCGTGCGGGGACCGATGACGTCCGACGACGGATACCGCCGCTTCTTCGCCGATTATCTCAAAAAGAACGGTATGCAGAGGGTGTGGGTCGAGGACGCCGCTGCGGGCGAGCCGGTCGGATACCGCACGGAGTGGCTGAGCGCCGAATACGGCGGGAAGACGCTCGTTACCGTTTATTCCCTCGGGACCGAGGAACCGGTCGACGTCAGGATCTCCGTCGACGGGACGCCCGTTTCCTCGTCGCGCGACCTCAGGACGGGAACGTATTACGGAGAGACCGTCACCCTCGTGAAAAACGTCGCGCTCCTTCTCGAGCTCGATCCGCCGGAACAGACGAAATACCCCGTCCCGGTCGACACGGCTCACGGGAACGAGGAGGGCTTCGAATACGCCGTTTCCGACGGCGAGGCGACGCTGATCCGCTACACGGGCGGCGGGACGGAAGTCGTCGTTCCCGAAACGCTCGGCGGCGTTCCCGTCACGGCGGTCGGAGGATTCGCGTTCACGGCGGCGGAGCCCGCCGTCACGTCCGTCGTTCTCCCGACGTCCGTCTCGACGCTTGCGGCGCGCGCGTTTTACAGATGTCCCGAGCTCCGCTCGGTTTCGATCGACGGCGTCGGTAGTATCGGCGACGCGGCGTTCTTCGGGTGTCCGAAGCTCGGGAGCGTCGTCATTCCCGAGGGCGTGACGGAGATAGGAACGCGCGCTTTCTTCCGGTGTCAGTCGCTCGTCTCCGTCTCCCTTCCCGAAGGGCTTAAAAAAATCGGCAATTACGCGTTCAGGGGATGCTCGTCCCTTTCGTCGCTCGACCTTCCGTCGACGCTTGAAAAGATCGGATTCGCGGCGTTTTCGGGGTGCTCGTCGATCTCCGGCACGGTCACGATCCCGTACGGAGTGACGGAGATCCTCGGCGACGCGTTCCGCTTCTGTTCCCGCATCGAGCGCGTCGTCGTGGCGAACTCGGTCATCAATATCGGCGAGAGGGCGTTCGAGGACGACTTTTCCCTCAAAGAGATAGTCCTCCCGAACAGTCTGAAAAAGCTCGGCGGGAACGCTCTGACGAACGACCCGCTCGTCCGTCTCGATCTGCCGTACGGGCTGTCGGATCTCGGAAGCATCCATATGTTCTCTCCGATCTACGTTCCGCCGACGATCAACTTTTTCCCGGATTACTGGGAATTTCACGGAGGCGTCGAGTGCGAGGCGGGATCGGCTTACGAGCGGCTCTGCGCGGAGAACGGCATAAGCTATACGATAGTCGCGCCGGAGCACCATATACACACGCCGGGCGCGGCGCCGACCTGCACCGCCCATCAGACGTGTACCGAATGCGGCGCGGTGCTCCGCCCGAGCTACGGTCACACGCTGACCGCGAAGCGCGGCGAGGACGGCAAGGCCGTTTACTTCTGCGCCGAGTGCGGGGAAATTCAGGAGTGACGGGTCGGTTGACAATTCGGGAAAAAGCGGATATAATATAGGTATAATAATACCTATTTCGGAGGTGATCGCGATGACGGTCAACACCGAACGTATCATTACCGTTACGGAAGCAAATCAGAACTTCAGCCGCGCGACGCGGATCGCGGATCGGCACGGCGACGCGATCGTGTTCAAGAACAACAGACCGAAGTATAAGCTTGTCAACCTCGATCTTGAGCCGGATCTCGATCTGACGGACGACGAAAAGATCGACGTCGTTGCCGCCCGCGTACTGAAAAGATACCGCCGCGCGTTTCTGGAGCTTGCAAAATGATTAAGTTTTCAAAAGACAAGGTTTTGCTGCTCCACAAGTTGATTTCAGAAGAGACGGGAGGCGGCGTCGGCGTCCGTGACGAAGCTCTGCTCGAATCGGCGCTTGAAAGCGCGTTTTCCGGCTTCGGCGACCGTGAGTTTTATCCGACAAAGGAAGAAAAAGGAGCGCGGCTCGGTTACACGCTCATTTCCAATCACGCTTTCGTCGACGGAAACAAACGGATCGGTATGTACGTTATGCTGACCTTTCTCGAGGTCAACGGAATACGGCTCAACTGTACGAACGAGGAGGTCGCCGCCGTCGGACTCGCGGTGGCGGGCGGCGAAATGGATTACGCCGATCTTCTCAAATGGGTCAGAGATCACGAATAAAAAAGCCCGGGATTTCCGCTCCCGGGCTTTTTATCGGGTGTGTTCAGTTCGGGTCTTCGTCCGTGACTTTGGATCCGAACACGAGCGTATGATCCATCGTCTTGAAGTCGTCCTCGTACTCGCCGAAGCTGTCGTATCTCACGATCACACAGCCTTCCCGGAAGAGGACCGTTCCGGCGACACCCGAGGGACCGGAATAGTAGGATACCCCGTCGCCGAACCGATATACGCCGTCGATCGGAACGGCGTTGCAGGTGAAGCTGAAGATTTTGTCGATCCCGGTGCTTATTTTTACCTCTGCGCCGTCTTTCCCGAAAACGACGATCTCGTTCGTTTTGCGTATCGGATCGTCCGCCCAGGCGCCGACGTGGCTGTCACCGAACGTGTCCTCCGCCGCCGCGCGGCTGTCGGAAAAGTCCGCGACCGTTCCTTCCGGCGGGATCTCACCGCGTCCGACGATACTGATCCCTCCGAAGACCCACGGATAGTCGCCGTCCGATTTCAGCAGGGAGACGACGAACGTGTCGGATGCGATTATGCAGAAGCGGTCAGCGTACGAGAGGTACGTAAAGTCGTATCCGTTTTCGGTCTCTTTCACGTTTATGAGGTCGCAGGCGAGCCCCACGCTATCGGTGGGATACAGTCTGTAATTTCCGTCCCCGTCGAGAAGGCGGTCGAGCCTGCTGAGGTCCGCGTCTTTTATTCCCGCGAATTCCTCAAGCCCTTTTATAAAGTCCTCCTCTGACAGAAGCGCGCCGTTCGTCGTCTCGGGATAAACAGATCTCGCCGAGAAGACGAGAGGGTAAAGGGTACGGACCTTTACCGACGTCGCGGTGGCAGGGTCGGAAAGCGGCAAGTAAGCGGCGGCAAGCTGACCTGCAAGCCATCCGCCGGGAATCTCTTCCGCCGCTCCGCCCCGGAAAGGCCTGGCCTCGGGACGGCAGATGCTGAAGCCGACCCGGTACGCGTTGAAGTCGATGTCGTACGTTCCGGCGAGAAGACCGACCCCGAGGTCTCCTTCGACCGAAAGCGTTACCGTGTTGTTTCCGGAGGTCCGGTCGAATTTGTCGGGGAGGACGATCTTTGACCTGCCGTAAAGCTCGAGGAACTTTTCACGCCAGAGAGCGCGGTAACCCTCGGGGACGTTTCCTTCTTCGCAGAGCGTTTCCGCGTCGCCGTCGACGAACGCCTTCAGGCGGCGCGCGTATTCTGCGAGCTGTTTTTCCGCTTCGGTCAGTTCATACTCCGGGTCCTGTTCGACGACGCCGTCCGTTTCCGTTCCCGGGGGGACGGCTTCCGCTTTTTTCGGAGAAGTGAGGAAGCAGACGCCGATAACGGCGCAGATCAGAAGAGCGCCGACGATGATCCAAAAAGTCGGCTTTTTGTAGTTGAGCACGTTTTTGACCCGTCTTGTCACGCCGATCTTTCCGAATCCGAGAGGGCCGGCGATCGGCTGGCGGCGCGTTCCGAATTCGACGAGCGTTTTCGAGTAAGCCGCGCGGAAGACCGCGTTCGTTCCGCGCATGGCGCGCTCGTCGCAGGCGTATTCGACGTCGCGGCAGAAGAGAACGTAACCGATCCAGACCGTCGGACAGAACCAGTACGCGGAGAGGATCAGAAAGCCGATCATTTTGGAAAGATCGTCCCGCCGCACCACGTGCGCCCGCTCGTGTCGAAGGACGCAGCCGAGCTCGTCGCCGCAAAGCGACGAGGGGACGTATATCCTCGGGCGGAACACGCCGAGGACGAACGGCGAGGAGACGTAATCGGACGCGAACACGCCCGGGGCCGTCTCGACGGACGCCCGAAGAAGCCGTTTCAGGCGGATCCGGCTGATAAAGGCGTATGATAACATAACTGTCACGCCCGCCGCCCAGACCGAGAACAGAACGGCCGTCAGGTCAAATCTGAAAACGGAGGACTCCGTTTTTGCCGGTTGAGGATCGGCGGTCGGCGCGGGATCCGCCGCCGGGTCGGACGGAGGAAGGATCGCGACGGACGGCGACGACGCCCCGGACGCCGACGGAACGGCCGGAGAAGCGGGAGCCGCCGTTTTCGCGTTCCGGGATTGCGAAGGCGACTCCGTTTCCGCCGCTGTTCCCGTCAGCGCGGCGGGAACCGCGTAATCGACGGTGATCTCCCGGGGGACGACCCCGACGGGGCTCTCCGGGAAGAACGGGACGAGGAGGCGGACAGCCACCATCGTCCACAGGATCCCGCGGATCCACTTCGGGGAGCGCGAGAAGACGAGGCGAAAGAGCGCGACGACGCCGATCAGGATGCTTGCGGCGATGCTGAGTTTTAACAGAGTAGTGAGAAAATCGCTCATTTGCTCTCCTCCTTCGTATATTTATCTATCATTTTCTTGATACTGTCCGCCTCCGCGGGGGTGAGATTCCGGGCGGACGTGAAGGCGGCGAGGAACGCGGGGAGCGAACCGCCGAAGGTCTCCTCGACGAAATCCGTGCTCCTTCTGTTCATATACTCGCCGCGGCTGAGAACGGAGACGACGGTCCCGTTTTGATTTTTGAAGATCCCTTTTTCCGTGAGGCGGCGGAGAACCGTGTACGTCGTCGACTTATTCCAGCCGAATTCCTCGCGGCATATCCCGATGAGATCGCCGGAACGGACCGGCTCTCTGTCCCAGATGATCTCCGCGAACCGCGTCTCTATCGCTCCCATTGTGATCCCGTTTGCTTTTTTCGTCATTTTGGTTTCTCCGATCTTGGTTTACTCATTGTAAACCCATTATACGCCGGAGTTTACAACTTGTCAACCCCAAAATCAAAAAAAATAAAAAAGGGCTCGGAAACGAACCCTTTTCTTATAACATCTTTCGCCCCGGAACGGCGCAAAACGTTCCCGTTACGGCTTTTCGTGATATCCGAGCGACGTTCCGATGAACGGGACCTCCGCGAACGCGCGGGGGTCGCGGCGAATGTGCCAGTCGATATAGCTCTCGACGCACCGGGCGGTGAAGAGATAGCCCATCGGGTCGAGGTGCGTCCCGGTATAGAAGAAATTCTTGAATTCCGCCGTCTGCTCCGGGAAATACTCGTAAAAGTCGAGCAGATACGTGTGAGGAAAGATCCTCGTCATCCCGTCGAGGAGGTCGCGGTGGGCGCGGCGAAGCTCGTTCGCGTCGTCCGGCTCCTTCGGCATCGACATGAGGAAGAACCGCGCTCTCGGCTGGATCGCGCGCAGACGCGAGATGATCTTCCCGTAATATCCGGCGAAGGTTTCGGGGTTTTTCTCCGGTTCGTCGGGATGAACGTCGTCCGTCGAGCCGACTTCCCAGCGGCAGTAGTAAAGATCGTTGACGCCGAGCGCGATGATATACGCCTGACAGGCGAGGGACGGGTCCCAGTAGCCCATGTCGTCGGCGAACGTGTTCCAGTACTCCTTCGCGGTCATCCCGCCGCGGGAGAAGTTGCGCACGACCGCGCCCGTTTCGCGGGCGATATACTGCCCCCACGAGTATTCGAACATATCGTGATAGCCGTTTTCTCCGTTCTCCTTTTTCGACTCGAACTCGCCGGAGGACAGGGAGTCGCCGACGCATCCGATCGAGCGGAAAACGCCGCAGAAGCCGCCGCCCGGCGCGAGCCGGTCAAGGGGCTTTTCCGCGGGGTCGAACAGGTACATTTCCTCGGGTCTCATTTTATCACCTCGTAATACGAAAGATCCGTCCCGATGAACGGGACCTCCGCGAAATCGCGCGGAGAGCGTCTGATATACCAGTCTATGTAGCTCTCAAAACAGCGCGCCACGTACATATATCCCATGGGGTTGAAGTGGCTGCCCGTGTAGATCAGCTTCCTTATTTCGTCGTTCTGGACGGGGAAATATTCGGTAAGGTCGAGAACGTAGGAGTGGGAGAAGAGGCCCGTCATCTCAACGAGCAGGTCCCGGTGCGCCTCGACGGTCGGGTTCCACGCCCCCTCGCACTCCTGCCGGGGCATCGAGACGAGAAAGAGGCGGCACCTCGGCGATATCGCCTTCAGCCGGGAGAGGAGCCGACCGTAGTATCCGGCAAAATTTTTCGCGCTCCTTTCGGGATCGTCCGGGCGGAAGTCGGCTATCGAGCCGAGCTCGCCGCCTTTCGTGAAAAGATCGTTCACGCCGAGCGCGACGATATACGCCTGACACGCCGCGGCGGGATCGAAAAACTTCATCGAGTCGCCGTAAGAAGTGACGAACTCCTCCGCCGTCATAAGATCTCTGCCCATATTCACGATATCCGCGCCGGTATCGCGCCCGATATACGAGCCCCACGAATATGTGAGCATATCGTGAAAGCCCGTCGAGCCGTCGGCGCGCTTCGACTCGAATTCGCCGGCGGCGAGCGAGTCGCCGATACATCCGATCCGGCGGAAGATCCCCGAAAAACCGCCGCACTCCGTCATCCGGTCAAGCGGCTTTTCCGAGGGGTCGAACAGGTACATTTCTTCCGGTCTCACGTCGTCCTCCGTCAATACGCGTCGACGTCGCCGAGATATTCGGAGCCGTGCGCCGCGATAAATTCCTTGCGCGCGGGGAGATCGTCGCCGAGGAGCGTCTCGAAGATATACGCGGTCGCCTCCGCGTCCGTGCGCGACACGCGGACGAGCCGTCTCGTCTCCGGGTTCATCGTCGTCTCCCACATCATATCCGGCTCGTTCTCGCCGAGCCCCTTTGAGCGCTGAAGAACGTATTTTTTGCCCTCGCTTTCGAGCTTTTTGACGATCTCCGCCTTTTCGGGCTCGTTGTACGCGAAAAGGGACTTGTCCTTGACCTTTATTTCGTAAAGAGGCGATTCCGCGATATAGACCCTGCCCTCGGCGATCAGCGTCGGGAGCAGCCGGTAGAACATCGTCAGGATCAGCGTCCTGATCTGGAAGCCGTCCTCGTCGGCGTCGGTGCAGATTATGATTTTAGCCCAGCGGAGGGAGGAGAGATCGAATTCGACCATATCGCCCTTCACCTTGCCCGAGAGCTCGACGCCGCATCCGAGGATCTTCAGAAGATCGACGATGATATCGCTCTTGAAGATCGTGTCGTACGACGCCTTCAGGCAGTTCAGCGTCTTGCCGCGGACGGGGATTATCGCCTGAAACTCGGCGTCTCGCCCGAGCTTGCACGACGTGAGAGCGGAGTCGCCCTCGACGATGTAAAGCTCGCGCTTCTCGGGGTCCTTCGAGTTGCAGGAGACGAATTTTTCTACCTTGTTGATCCCTTCCGTCGGACCGGACAGCTTCTTTTTCAGGTTGATCCTCGCCGATTCCGCCTGCTCGCGCGAACGCTTGTTGACGAGGACCTGATTGAGGAAGCGCTCCGTGTCGGCGGGGTTTTCGAGGAAGTATATCTCGAGTTTTTCCTTGATGAACGCCGTCATCGCGTCGGCGATAAAGGAGTTCGTGATCGCCTTTTTCGTCTGGTTGGCGTACGACGTCTGCGTCGAAACGCTGCTCGAGACGAGGATGAGGCAGTCCTCTATGTCGGAGAACGCGATCTTGTTCTCGTTTTTATTGTATTTCCCCATAGCGCGGAGCTTTTTGTCGACGGCGTAGGTAAACGCCGTCCTGACCGCCCGGTCGGGCGATCCTCCGTGTTCGAGGTAACTCGCGCAGTGGTAATATTCGAGCGCCTTGACCGTCTTCGACATACAGAACGCGATGTCGCAGCGCAGCTTGTAGTCCGCCATATCCTCGCGGTCGCGGCCCTTCGTCTCGAGGTGCCATTCGGTTATCTTCGTCTCGGCGGTCCCCGCGGCGATCTCCTCGATATAGTCGGTTATGCCGTGCTCGTAATAGTATTCCGACTCGGAGAACGAGCCGTTCTCCTCCTGCCAGCGGAAAATGAAGTGAACGCCCGCGTTCACGACCGCCTGGCGGCGGAGCATATCCTCGTAATATTCCTTCGGGATGTCGATCTCGGTGAAGACCTCGAGGTCGGGCTTCCAGCGCTGGACCGTGCCGACCCGGCGCTCTTTCCTCTCCAGCGGGCGGACGGAGAGCTCGCCGACCGGCTCGCCGCGGCGGAATTCCATCGAGCTGACGTTCTCTCCGTCGTATGAATCGACGAAGAAATACTCGCTCGAATACTGCGTCGCGCACGCGCCGAGCCCGTTGAGCCCGAGGGAGAATTCGTAGGCGGAATCCTCGCTGTTGTTGTCGTATTTGCCGCCCGCGTAGAGCTCGCAGTAGATGAGCTCCCAGTTGTACCTGCCCTCCGCCTTGTTCCACCCGAGCGGAACGCCGCGGCCGAAGTCCTCTATCTTGACGGAGCGGTCCGAAAAGGCGGTGATGACGATACGCGAACCGTATCCCTCTCTCGCCTCGTCGACTGAATTCGAGAGGATCTCGAACACGGAATGCTCGCATCCCTCGAGGCCGTCCGATCCGAAGATGACGGCGGGTCTCTTCCTGACTCTGTCCGCCCCCTTGAGAGCGGTGATCGACTGATTGTTATATTGAGCGGCGGAGGTTTTCTTTGCCATATTCCTTATCCTTTCAAGTGACCGTTATCTGTACCGTCTTCCTCTTGAAGAGGGGACTCTCTGACGGAGCCGTTTCTGACTGAACCGCGCCTTTATCAGCACGTAGAGGACGGTGAAGACGACGAGCGAGACGACCGTCGCGATGAAGAACGGGCTCCTGATGAATGATTTCGTCCTCTCCATAAAGAAGAGAAGCTCGCTCCGGCTCACGTCGGACGTCGCGATCAGGTCGACCGTTCCGAGCATCCTGTCCTGATACGTCACCATTGCGACGCCCGCCTTCTGACCGAGCTTTACCGGCGCGTCGAGAAAATCGCTCTCGGTGCGGCAGCTTATCGTGACGTCGTTTTCGATGTCGACGTCCGACGGAAGAAAGACGGTCAGCGAGTCGGCGGGGACGAGCGTCACGTAGTCGTGCGTCGACGACAGTCTGACGGGGATCTCGCAGACGACCTGCTTTTTGCTTATGACCTCCCGGTAACCGAACGACGCGAACGCCCAGTCGAGGAGCGCCGCGGTCCCGCGGTAGTTGTACATATTGTCGTCGTCCGTCTCCGCGTTCATCACGACGGAGATATACGTCACCGTGTTTTCCGGGTCTCTCGCCGCGGCGACGGCGCAGTAGCCGCCCTGCGGGGTCGATCCGGCGTTGAGGCCGATGACTCCGTCGTAGTAGTATTCGTCCTTATAGTATTTCGACACGAGACAGTTCCTGTTGTAGACGTCGCGCGCCTCGCTGAAGTTCGTGGCGTCCATAACGTAATGACCCGTCCCCGTCATCCCGACGAGGCGGTCGATCGAATAAGCGCAGCGGGCGATCTTCAGGGTGTCCGCCGCCGTCGTGAAGGAATCCTCGCTGTGCATTCCCGTACAGTTCGTATATTTCGTGTTCCACGCGGAGAGCGTCTCCGCCTTTTCGTTCATCATCCTGACGAACGCTTCCTCGCTTCCCGCGACGGCGTATGCGAGGATCATCGCCGCGTCGTTCGCGTTGTTGACGAGGAGGCAGTAGAGGGCCTGTTCGACCGTGACCGTTTCGCCGACCGCGAAGCCGATCGCGTTCCCTCTCACCGATTCGAGCATTTTTTCGGTGACGGTCACCTGCTTGCCGAGATCGGGGGAGTTCTCGAAGGCGACGATCGCCGTCATCAGCTTTACGGTCGAGGTCGGACGGACGGGCTCCTCGGCGTTGAACTCAAAAAGGACGGCGTCGCTCTCGACGTTGTAAAGGCACGCCGACCCGACTTTTTCAAGGACGGGGGGCTCGTCCGCGAACGCCTTCGGCGGAAGGACCGCGAGGGCGGAGACGGACAGAACGAGCGCGAAGAAAAAGGAAACCGCGCGAAAGACGCCGACCGCGGCGTGGCGTTTCTTCGTCATGATACCGGTCTCCTTTCATTTGATATCGGGGCGCGTCTCAAAATACGCCAGCGCGTCCTTCTCGTCGTTCAGGATCGACGACCGAAGATCGTCCGTCGACGGGAACTTCTTTTCGGGGCGCAGATACCGGAGGAGGTCGACGCGCAGGGTCCTTCCGTAAATATCGCCCGAATACCCGATCATGTGGGTCTCCATCACCTCCGAGCCGAGGATTGACTCGTCGGGAAGGTCGTAATCAGGATTGTCGCGCTTGAACCGCGCGAGCTCCTCTCCCGTCAGAGTGGGGCAGACGCCGACGTTGAGCACGCCGGGGAACCGGAGCTCTTTGCCGTCCTCCTCAAAGGAGGCGAGGCAGACGTAGACGCCGCGGGCCGGGGTCAGAAGCTCGCGGGGGATGATCTGGTTTGCGGTGGGGAAGCCGAGAAGACGGCCGAGCATCTTTCCCCTTACCACGGGGAGGCGGTAGAAGTGCGCTCTCCCCAAAAGACGGGCGGCCTCTTCGGCGTCGCCCGCGGATATCATTTTTCTCAGGGTTGAGGACGAGACGGGGACGCCGCGCGACAAGACCGTCGGAACGACCGTACATCCGATCCCCGCCTCCCGGCAGAGAGCGACGAGATCGTCCGCCCCCCACGCGGCTCCTTTTCCGAAGCGGAACGAGTCGCCGAAGACGGCGCGACTGATCCCGAGCTCGCGCAAAAGACGGGTCTTCACGAAGGAGGGACCGTCCGTGTCGCGGAGCTTTTCGAAATCGGCGGCGGCGACAAAGTCGACGCCCGCCTCTCCGAGCAGACGGAACCGCGTCTCGTCGTCGGTCAGAAGACCGGTCCGCGATCCCGAGAAAAACGTCCACGCGACGACCGGACGCCCGAACGACCGGGCGACCCTGACGAGCTCGCGGTGACCGGGGTGCACTCCGTCGAAAAAGCCGAGGACGGCGACGCACCCGCGCGGGACGGCCCGGACGGCGCCGCCGCCCGGAAAACGATAGAAGACCATTTTCCGCTCAGATGCCGAGATATTCCTTGAGCAGAGCGAACATGAGATCGTCTCTGTCGATCTTGCTCATTATGGCGCGCGCGTTCTTGTGATTGGTGATATAGGTGGGATCTTCCGTCAGGATATAGCCCACGATCTGAACGAGCGGGTTGTAGCCTCTCTCGCTCAGGGCGTCGTAAACCGCGCGGAGCATCGCGTGACGCTCGCGGTCGCGGTCTTCTTCGCGGAGCGAAAAAGTGATCGTCTTGTCTTTTTCTGCCTTCGGATTCATGATATCACCGTTCCTTTCCGAAATATATTATATGTCGTTTTACTCATAATCATTTGAATTCCGTCACGCCGTCGCCGAGAAGGAGTTTTTTTCGCGTGACGGTGTGGTAACCGTCCCCTTCCGGGAACAGGTCCCGTTCGATCGCGCGGCAGATCAGCTCGGGGTTGAGATATTCCGAGTCGGACGCGCCCGTCACCGCGCTGATACGGAAGACGCCGTCCTCGATCCTCGCCGACAGCGACCGGATAAGCGGGGCGATATCGACGTCCCGCTCGCCGCTCTTCGATCTCTTCGCGACGACGACCGGTCCGCGGAAGAGCGCTTCCGTCCTCGCGGGTAGGTCGGCGGGGAAATCGGAGCCGAAATACGAGATCTCGTTTTCCGCCCACTTTATTTCGGTCAGCTTGCGCTCTTTCGTGTAGACCTCGACGATCCCGATCCCCGGAGGGACCGTTTCTTCGAGTCTCTTCTTTATCTCCCCGTCCGTCATCTCCTCCGTTATCCTGAAATCGAGGATCTCCCTCTCGCCGGAGCATCCGACGGAGAGCGACGACGCGAAGACGAGGCGCGGGATCGGGTTGAACCCCTCGCTGTACCAGACCGGTATGCCGGAGCGTCTGATAACGCGGACCATCGTCTTTGCGAGGTCGAGGTGGGAGATATAAAGCATCGCGCCGCTCTTTGAAAAACGGACGCGGACGGCTCTGACGGGTTCGGTGTGCGGGACGGCGGCCGGGTCGCGGCGCGGGATCGGTTTTCCCGTGACGATCTCTTCCGCGTCGCCCGCCTCCGTGTGACCGGGGCACCATCTGCAGTATTCGGGCGGAACGAGCGAGTTCACGCCGCAGCCGGAGCACGTCTCGCGGCAGGACGGAGTGACGGCGGCGTTCTGCGCCTTGTGCCGCTCCTTCAGGAGGAACGATTTTCTGACGCCGCTGTCGATCATATCCCACGGGAGGATCTCGTCGTCCGGGATCGTTCTGTTCGCGTAGAACGACGGGTCGATCCCGCTGTCGCGGAACACCTCGACCCACCGGTCGAAGTCGAAGAACTCGTCCCACGCGTCGAATCTCATCCCCCGGCGCACCGCGAGCTCCACGGCGTCGGCGACGCGGCGGTCGCCGCGGGCGAAGACCGCCTCGATATGGGAGACCTTCGCGTCGTGGTAGTTGTATTTTACCTTTCTGTCCGTTATCTTCGACAGAAGGAACCGCTGTTTTTCTTCAAGCTCCGGGAACGTGTTCTGCCCCTCCCACTGGAACGGGGTGTGCGGCTTCGGTATGAAGCACGCGACGGACAGAGTGACCTGCGGCTGCTGCCGGCGGTTCCTGTTCTCGCACTTGTAGTATTTGTCGACGACCTTGTGCGCGAGCTCGGCGATGCCGGCGATATCGTCGTACGTCTCGCCGGGCAGACCGTTCATGAAGTAGAGCTTGATCCTGCTCTTCCCGGCGTTGTACGCCACGCCGGCGGCGTTTAAGATCTCGTCCTCGGTCACGTTTTTGTTTATTATGTCGCGCAGTCTCTGAGACCCCGCCTCGGGCGCGAACGTGACCGCGCTCGTGCGCACCGTCGATATCTTCTCCATCAGCTCCGGGGTGAAGCTGTCCGCCCGCAGCGACGGGAGGGAGAGATTGATCTTCGCGTCGTCGGTCCATGAGAGGAGCCGGTCGGTAAGCGTGCCGATCTTCGAGTAGTCGCTTATCGAGAGCGAGGACAGGGAGATCTCGTCGTAACCGCTCCACGCGCACATCGTCTCCGCCTGCGAGACGAGCGTCTCGGGCGATCTTTCACGGACGGGGCGGCAGACGAATCCCGCCTGACAGAAGCGGCATCCGCGGACGCACCCGCGGAAGACCTCGAGCGTGACTCTGTCGTGTACCGTCTCCACGAACGGCATCACCGGGTCGAGCGGGACGCGCGCGCCGTCGAGATCGGCGACGACGCGTTTCGTCACCGTCCTCGGGACGTCGGGGAACCTCGGCTCTATCGACCGGATCGTGCCGTCGCCGTTGTACGAAATATCGTAGAGAGACGGAACGTAGAACCCCTTCAGCTCGCACGCGGCGGCGCGAAGGAATTTTTCTTTTGTGTAGGTCCCGTCGTCCTTCATCCGGAGATAAAGGGCGGCGAGCTCGGGAAGAGCGTCCTCGCCTTCTCCTATCGAGAAAATATCGACGAAGGGCGCCATCGGCTCGGGATTGTACGAGCACGGGCCGCCCGCTATGATAACGGGGCCGTCCTCGCCCCGGTCGCGCGACCGGAACGGTATCCCGGAGAGAGACATCATATTGAGCACGTTCGTGTAACAGAGCTCATACTGCATCGTGAACGCGACAATATCGAATTCCGAGACGGGGTCGCCGCTGTCGAGAGTGAAGAGCGGGACGCCCTCCTCTCTCATCTTTTCCTCCATGTCGGGCCACGGCGCGTAGACTCTCTCGCACCAGACCCGGTCCATATCGTTCAGGACGGCGCACAGGATGCGCATCCCGAGGTTCGACATCCCGATCTCGTAGCTGTCGGGAAAGCAGAAGGCGACGCGGAGGTCGACGGAGGAGACGTCCTTGACGACGGAGCCGCGTTCGCCGCCGGTATATCTGCCCGGCCGCGAGACGGTCGATATGAACTTTTTCAGGTCATCCCTCATGGCGGTCTCCGATCTCTCTCCCGCTCGCGTACGCCGCGCGCGGGGAGAAGGTCTTTATCGAATGAAAATCTTTGAAATCAGGAACGCCGGGAGCAGCCACGCGAGCTGATAGACCGCGGCGAGAAGCGAATTCGCTTTTGAGATACCGCCCGACACGAAGATCAGGAGGACGATGATCGCGCTGATGACGGCGGAGACGATACCGAGCGCCATACAGTCTCTCTTCGTTCTCGACGTGTTGTCGCAGTACGGGATCAGCTGAAGGAGCGCCTTCGGCGAGCCGGTCGTTACGATGCCGCTGTCGGCTCTCTCCTCGACCGCTCCGACCTCGCCTTCCTCGCGGAAGCGGACCACCTTGACGGGCGGGTCGCGCATCTCGACCTTCGAGGCGATCATTTCCTCGTTGATATTCGGGTCGTAGGTCCGGATGCACATATAGATCCCGCTGTCGTTGAACTGCTTCAGGATCGGCTCGATGTCAGTGTCGAGATCGTATTTTATGTAGAGCTTCGACACGAGCTTACCCTCGCGGAGCATATACATGATGCTCATCTCGTCGGAGAGGTCGACGTCGTCGACGGCGTATTCCTCGTCGATATCCGCTCCCCTTTTCCTGAGCTCCTCATAGCTTCCGAAAACGATGCTGACGCCGTCGATCTTCGTGGAGAGGAACCCGCGCGCCGCGTCGAGGATCTCGACGGAATCGGACTTGCTCATATCCATCGTCGCGATCTCGAAGATGTCGTCGAGCGGCCCTCCCGCCCGCGAGAACGCGCTGGCGGCGTAGTAGAGGACGCGGTCGATACGGGCGTTGTTGTAAATCCTTATGTTCTGTACCTTGACGCCGACCGACGGGAAGAGGTTCGTGTCGTCGAACGCGACGACCGACGCCCCCGCGTACTCGTCGAGCGAAACGTCGCCGATAATGGCGGAATCGACCGATTTCGCGGCTTTGGCGGCGCGATAGAACGGGTAACTGTACGTAATATAAGCGGACATCGGGATGAGCGTCACCGCGATGAGGATGCCGAGGGTGAGCGCCTCGTTCGCTCTGCCCGACTTCGCGAAGTGGTACGAGGCCGAGAGGAGCGCGAGAACAAACGCGATGCCGATAACGGAGATTATGAAGACGCGTCTCGTGCCGTCGGGGGCCTGCGTTCTGCCGAAGAAGGAGTCGACGAAGCGGATCTTTTCGATCTTCATGAAATCGCCCGTCTCGTCTTCATCGCCGTAGAAGGAGACGCCCTGTTCGAGAAGCTCCTCCTCGGAGAGGCGGCACATCGCGTACTTTTCTCTCTTCGACCCGGCGACGAAGAACGTCATCATTTCGCGCTTGTTGTTGAGACGCGCGGAGAAGATCGCGAGAGTCACGGCGAGCGCGGCGGCCGAGTTGAACAGCACGGGCTCGAACCGCGACGCCGCGGCGAACGACGTGACGATCGAGTGAACGGTACAGGCGAGCACCGGGAAGACGGTCAGCGAGAGCGCGTCCGGCGCGCCGACGAAGATCGCTCTGACGCCCGCTTTCAGCTCTCTGAAGCCGACGGCGCAGACGATAAACAGGATCTGGAGCGACACCATCGTGTAGACGACGGGGAAAACGGCGGGGTCGAACGCGCCGGAGAGCTGTTTCGCTCTTCCGGTGAAGAGGGTCGATATCGCCGGGATGTTCTCGTATATCAGCAGGACGAAAGACAGGACCGCCGCCGCCGCAAGGCGGAGGTTGTAAAAGCGCGCCGATCTCTTGTACGCCGCCGCGATCCCCTTCGCCTGAACGGGGTCGGTGAATTCGGGGCAGCTCAGCTTGACCGGTCTGCTCTTTCTGACGTCGGATTCGATCTGATCGCCGAACTTCCTGACTCTGTCGCGGTCGTCGTCCTCGTCCTCCTCAAGACCGAACGCGATCCGGAGGTTCATGTCGGTCGAGCCCATCGGACCGGTCGACGACTCGCCGGGGATCTCGTTCGCCTCGAATTCGGCCGCCTCAGGGGTCTCGGCGTTCTCGCCGTGGAAGGCGTCTTCCTCGGACGTGTCCTCGACGTCGTCGGGCATCAGGAATTCGGACGCGGAGACGTCCTCGAAGACCAATTCCTCCTCGGGCTCCTCCTCTTCGGGACCGACCTCTTTTTCCTCCGCAACGGGTTCTTTTTCCTCCGCAACAGGTTCTTTTTCCTCCGTCACGGGCTCTCCGACCGCCTCAACGGGCGACGGGCCGTCCGTCTCGGGAACGTCCGTTGCCGTGGCTTCGGGGCCGGCGTCCCCGGGGATATCATCGGAGAGCGAGAGCGACGGATCGTAGTCGCTGAACGCGGACGCGAAGGAGGAGACCTTTTCGCCCTCGTCTTCGAAATCAAATCCCGAGGAGATATCGTCCCCTATATCGTTTTCGGGGACGAAACGTCTTCTGAAAAATCCGCCCTTGCGCGGGGCGTTTTCGTCATTTCTCTTTGACATGTGATACACCGCCTTCTCTTTGGGATATCGCCGCGTGGTTCAGAAGGATCGCCGCGGCGGCAGAAACGTTGAGTGAATTTATACGGCCGTACATCGGGATCGAAACGACCGCGTCGCATCTCTTCTTCGCGAGGGGGGAGATCCCGCCGCCCTCGCTTCCGAGAACGATCGCCACGCCGCGGTCGAAGTCCGCCTCCCGATACGGCGAGCCGCCCATATCGGCGGCGTAGACCCACAGCCCCGAGCTTTTCAGCTTCTCGATGAGCTCCGGGATGTTGCTGACTCTGACGACGGGCACGTATTCGACCGCTCCCGCCGACGCTTTTGCGACCGTCGCGTTCAGTCCGACGGACCGTCTTTTCGGAATGACGACTCCGTGGGCTCCCGCGCACTCGGCGCTCCTTATTATCGCGCCGAGGTTGTGGGGATCCTCGATCCCGTCGCAGACGACGACGAGCGGCCGTTCTCCGCGCACCTCGGCGAGACGGAACACGTCGTCGAGCGAGGCGAATTCGTGAGCCGCCGTGACGGCGGCGACGCCCTGGTGGGCGATCCCCCCGCACATCGCGTCGAGCTTCGGTCTTTCCGCGTCGACTACCGGAACGCCGGCCTCCTTTGCAAGGGCGACGAGCTCTCCGAGTCTGCCGTCGCCTTTCGCGACGAAGACGCGGTCGACGCTCCTGCCCGTGAGGAGGAGTTCCCTCACGGCGTTCCTCCCCGCGACGATCTCGCCGGAGGGGCGGTCGGCGCGGTCGGGTCTTTTCTTTTTCTGATCCATAACGGGCTCTTTTTCGTCTTAAAATTTCGTATAAACATAACTATACAAAGTACATTATATCATATTTTATCTTAATTGTACATAGTTTTTTGTACGGCGCGGAGCCGCCGCGCGGGCCTTCTGATTTTTCTTGAAATCGCGCGCGCGATGTGTTAGAATTTATAAAGAATACGGAAAGCGGGGTGACAGAGGTGGGAAAAGGCAAACTCATTGTGATCGAGGGGTCCGGCGACGGGATAGGCAAATCGACGCAGGTGAGACGGCTGACGGAGCGGCTTGCCGCGGACGGCGCGCCGTTTTACTGTCACCATTTTCCCTCTTACGGCACGGTCCAGGGCGCCCCGGTGTCGGAATACCTGAGCGGCGCGTTCGGCCCGCCGGAGACCCTTTCCCCGTATTTTATCAACAATCTTTACGCGCTTGACAGGGCGGTGACGTGGCACGGAGAGCTGAAGGCCCGCGTCGAGGCGGGCGAGACGGTCGTCCTCGACCGATACGTGACCTCGTCGCTGATCTATCAGTCGGCTCTCATCGAGGACGCGGACGAAAAGCTCGCGTTCGTCCGCTACGTCTCCGATTACGAATACGAAAAGCTCGGCGTCGGGCGGCCCGACGTCGTGATCTTCCTCCACGTTCCGCCGGACGTGTCGCGCGCTCTTCGCGCCGCCCGCGGCGGCGAGGGCGTGATCGAGGGAGACATCCACGAATCGGACGGCGGATTTATGACGAAGGTCTACGAGAGCGCGGTCACGGTCGCCCGGTATCTCGGGTGGAGCTGGATCGAGTGCTCGAAGGACGGCGTGATGAGAGACCCCGGCGATATCGCCCGGGAGATCTACGGCGTTTGCGCGGACGCCGGGCGAGGCGGGGGAAAAGAGTGAGAGAAAAGATCGGAAGAAGAGAGGCGGTCGAGCGGTTCAGCTCGTCCCAGCTCGCCTATCTCGGCGACGCCGTGTTCGAAGTTCTCGTGCGGGACAAACTCGTGAGAGACGGCGTGAAGACGCCGAGCGTCTCATCGCTCGGGTACGTCACCGCGGCGGCGCAGAGCGCGGCGGCGGAGAGGATAGCGGACCGGATGACGGAGGACGAGCGCGACGTTTTCAGAAGAGGGCGCAACGACGTCCACACCGGCGTCCCGAAGGGGGCGACGCCCGCGCAGTACAGACGGGCGACCGGATTCGAGGCGCTTTTCGGGTATCTCTATATTCTCGGAGAGACCGGAAGAGCGGCGGAGTTGTTCGATATCGCGTTCCCCGGCGGGGACCGCGAGGAAACGGAGGGGTAATATGCCGTATATCAACGTGACGACGAACGCGGAGAACGTATCCGCGCAGAGGATCGAAAAGAAGCTCGGAGAGGCGATAACGCTCCTCCCGGGGAAGACCGAAAGATGGCTGATGACGCGCGTCACCGAGGGCGCGAGGATGGCGTTCGCCGGCTCGGAGGAGCCGTGCGTTATGGCGGAGGTCGCCCTTTTCGGCTCGGCGACGGAGAGCGCGTACGCGAAGCTGACGGCGGAGCTCTGCCGCGTCCTGTCCGAGGAGACGGGAGTCCCCGAGAGCAGGATATACGTAAAATACGAGGAAACGTCCACGTGGGGCTGGTCCGGCTCCAACTTCTGAAAGGAGCGCGCGATGGGATTTCATGAGATAAGCCCCGAGGGGATGACCGGGAACGCGATCGACATGATCGGCAGAGAGTGGATGCTCGTCACCGCCGCGAAGGACGGCGCGAGAGAGGGCGATCCCTGCGGCGGGACGTACAACACGATGACCGCGAGCTGGGGCGGGATCGGCGTCCTTTGGGGGCGTCCGGTCGCCTTCGTCTTCATCCGTCCGGAGAGGTTCACCTATTCGTTCGCCGAGGCGTCCGACTATATGACGCTCTCGTTTTTCGGCGGCGAAAAGAAAGAGGCGCTCGCCTTCTGCGGAACGAAGAGCGGACGGGACGTCGACAAGGCGGCGGCGTGCTCGCTGACGCCCGTTTTCACGGAGGAGGACGGCGGCGAGTCCGTTTATTTCGACGAGGCGACCCTCGTCCTGACGCTGAAAAAGCTCTACGCCGCGCCGATCGATCCCGACCGTTTCTTCGACGAAGAGTGTCTGAAAAATTACGAGAACAGCGGATTTCACAAGATGTACGTCGGCGAGATCGTCCGCGTTCTCGAAAAATAAGGAAAACGGAAATGAAGAAAATCGTCTTCACTTTTCTTCTCGCGGTCGTGGCGTCGGCGGCTCTTGCCGTCGGCGTTTTCGCGGAGGCCGACGACGTCGCCGCGCCGTCGGTCCTGACGGCGGCGGGAGCGGACGAGGATATCGCGCTCGTTTGCGACGGCGATCTCAACTCGTTCGTCGGGTTCGCTCCGGGCGGGACGGTAAGCGTGTCGTCCGGGACGCCGATAGCGGGCGTTTACGTCAGATTTTACGTGAAGGGCGCGGTCTGGACGCTCTCCGCGAACGGCGCGGCGGAGAACGAGACGCGCGGGTACGTTCACGACTACGTTCCCGTCGGCGCGCCGACCGGCGAGCTGACGATCTCGTTCCCCGACGGCGCGCAGGTCGCCGAGCTATCGCTCTTCACGGAGGGCGGACTGCCGGACGACGTTCAGGTCTGGGAGCCGCCGCTCGACGGCGGGGCGGACCTCGTCATGTTCTCGTCCCACGCGGACGACGAACAGCTCTTCTTCTCAGGGACCCTTCCCGACTCCGTCGCGAAGGGGGCGAAGTGTCAGGTCGTCTATTTCTGCGACCACTCCCCGACGCCTCAGCGCGTCCACGAGCAGCTTAACGGTCTCTGGACGGTCGGCGTCCGGTACTATCCCGTTTTCGGCGTCTTTCCCGACCTCTACTCCGAGTCGCGCGAGGGCGGCGAGGCGGTCTTCGCCGACAGCGGGTACGGTTACGGGCAGTTCATCGCGTGGCAGGTGGAAAACATCAGGCGTTTCCGCCCGCAGGTCCTCCTGATCCACGACGAGGCGGGAGAATACGGACACGGGACGCATATAATCAACTCGTACACGGCGCGGGACGCCGTGACGCTCGCCGCCGACCCGTCGGCGGAGCCCGATTCGGCGGACAAATACGGCGTCTGGGACACCCCGAAGGTCTATATGCACCTCTACCCCGAGCACGCGATCGTCCTCGATTTCGACACGCCGCTCGATTATTTCGGCGGAAAGACCGCCTACGAGATGTCGTGCCTCGGGTTCGGAAAGCACTACAGCCAGCACTGGACGTGGTTCTACGAATGGATGTACGGTCCGTCCTACGCGCCCTACACGACGGCGGCGCAGATCGACTCCTACAGCCCGTGCAGATGGGGGCTGTGGCGGACGACCGTCGGGTACGACACGCGCGCGGACTTTTTCGAGAATATCGTTCTTCTGAAGGATCAGACGCCGCCTCCTCCCGAAACGGAGGCGACGGACCCGCCCGAAACGGAGCCGGAGACGGAAACCGCGGAGGAGACGGGGAAAGCGGACGAGGGGACGAAAAAAGAGAGCGGACGGCGGATCAGCCTCGCCGTTCCCGCCGTCCTCGTCGTCGCCGCGGCGATCATCCTGTCCTTCTCGCTCACGGCGCTTCGGCGACGGGGCGCGGGAAAAAGACGGAGAAATTAAGGGGCTGTCGCACTTAGCGCAGATCGAAAAAGCACGGGTTAAAAATCGAATAAAGCAAACAGAAATCCGTAGTTTTCATCTTTTTGAGGTGAAAATCCTACGGATTTTTCCATTTTATGTCCTTTTTCTATCGCCGTTTTTGCCCCTCGACGTACGCCAGTACGCCTCACGGGGCAAAGAACGACGATTCTGCATCTAATTGCAACAACCCCGGCGCCCGGGCTCTGTTACAGCGTCCGGTAAAACCCGACCGCTTTCGCGATATCCTTTTCGTCGGGGCGTCCCTTGGCGATCCCTCCGATCTTTCCGAACGGCCCGAAGGTGTCAAAGCCGCGGCAATGGAAGCTGCCGATCTCCCGGCAGTTCTTTTTGTTTGCGACGGCGCGTATTTTCTTCAGAAAGCCGCCGAACGGCGCGCCGTGCGTGTAAATATAGAACACGTCCTTGTTTTCGGGCAGGCGCGCTTCGGCAAAGGCGACGAGCTGCTTTGCGAACGAGCTGAAATAGATGCCGGAGGCAAGCCCGATGCGGTCGTACGACGAAAGATCTGCTTCCGCCTGTTTCGTCACGTCGATCAGCGTCACGGAACCGTCTTCGGCGGCGATCGCGTCAAGCAGTTTTTTCGTGTTGCCGTGGTGTTTGGAATAATATACGACAGCGGTTCTCATTTTTACCTCGCCAAACCGGGTTTTATCACGCTTTGCTGAACTTCTCCTTCGGCTGTTTGCAGCGCGGGCATCTCCAGTCGTCGGGCAGATCTTCGAAGGCGACGCCGTCGTGTTCGGCGGGGTCGTAAACGTATCCGCAGACCGAGCAGACGTATTTGCCGCTGGCTTTCGCTTCGGAGAAATCGACTTCGGCAAGAACCGTGGGAACGGGGTGGTCCAGATCCGTCACGCGCTTTGCTTCGAGGTTTTCATATCCCTGCGGCGTATGCGTTCCGCAGTAGACGGTCGGATTGTTGCGAACGAATTCGCGGACACGGTCGAGCGTTTCACGAGCAGCGGCGAGGTCTTCATAAACGACCGACAGCTTGTTCTCATACAGCGCCTCGTCAACGTAGGTGATATCGCCGTGGAGCATATAGAACAGTCCGTCGTTTTCGACGATCACAACGCTGTTGCCGCCCGTGTGTCCCTTTGCTTTGATATAGTAAACACCGTCCGCGATCTTCTGGCTTGCCGGAAAGTTGTGGTAGGCGCCGTCGGTAAAACTGACGGGGACGATATTGGAAAATCCCTGCAACTCTGCCGCAGTTGTTTCGTCGGCGTTCACGTAGATCTTTGCGTTCGGGAAGGAACGCAGTTCGCCGGAATGATCAGCATGCTTGTGCGTAAGGAGGATCTTCGTAACCTGCTCCGGCTTGTATCCCAAAGCGGCAAACGCCTCCATATAACTGCAGATGTCTTTTCCTGTGTAAAGCGCGCTGTTCTTGTTCGGTACCTCTTCGGGTGTTCCGGCAGGAAGGCCGGTATCTACGAGGATAACTTCGTTGCCGGCGTCGATCAGGTAATTCTGCAGACTCCCGCGATAGCGCACAGACGGGTCGAATTTGTCCGCGCCTTCCTCACCGCCGAAAACAAATGGCTGAGTATAAAAGCCGTCTTTTCTGAATTTGACTGCTTTGACGATCATAATCTTTTCCTCCGTTTTTCTGTGCGTCTTATTTCACTGCAGGTTCCCACTTGCAGCGGACGGGAGAGACGATGGAGCCGTCTTTCTTCATGTCAGCCATCGTCTTGTCCACGGCTTTTCTGTCAAGCCCGGTCAGCTCGGCGATCTTGCCCGCGTTCATCGGCTCTCCGGCTTTCTTCATTGCCTCTAAAATGATTTCCTTTTCGTTCATGGCGTTTTCCTCCTGTATAATATTATTTTTTAATCTGCAATATCCACGTCCGGCACGATCAGAACGTCGTATCCCGGATAAAGAGTATTTATCTCGCCGTACAGCGTTTCTATCGCTTCCTTACGGTCAACGTCAAAGCTGACCACCACGTCGAAACGAATCGTTTTCTTCTCGGTATCGGCGTAGAAACCGTGCATCTGAAGCGCCCAGTCGTGAGCCATTACCGTCTTCTGCACCTCGTTGCGCATCCCGGCCGCCTCGTCGTCGGAGGTGTTGTAGGAATAGACGCCGATGCCCGTCAGGATGATCCCGGTTTTATGAAATACGTCGGTTTGTATTTTTCTTGTGATCCTGTCCACGTCGCCAACGCTGAGATTGTCAGGCAGTTCGATGTGTACCGACCCGTAGTTTTTGTTCGGACCGTAGTTGAAAAGCGTTACGTCGTAAGCGCCGAGCACCGCGTCTTCAGCGCAGATGATCTCTTTCAGTTCCTTCGTCGATTCCGCGTCCTCCCGCTTGCCGATGATATCGTTCAGCGTTTCGATCATCATTTCTATACCGGCTTTGATGATGAAGCCCGCGATGATCACGCCGACGTACGCTTCAAGCGAAACGCCCCAGATCAGGTAAACGATCGCCGAAGCGAGGACGGAAGAGGAAAGGATCGCGTCGAACAGCGCGTCCGAACCGGATGCGACCAGCGCGCCGGAACTGACCTTTTTTCCCTGTTTTTTTACGAACGTTCCGAGGATCAGTTTCACAGCGATCGCAACGGAAATGATAATAATCGAGACAGTGCTGTAGTCCGCTGATTCGGGGGCTATGATTTTCTTTACCGACTCCACCAACGACGTGATACCGGCATAAAGGACAAGCGCGGCGACGATCATTGAGCTGAGATATTCGATCCTGCCGTAACCGAGCGGGTGCTTTTTATCCGGCTGTTTCGCGCCGAGTTTCGCGCCGATGATCGTCACGACGGACGAAAGAGCGTCGGACAGGTTGTTGACCGCGTCGAGAATGACGGCGATCGAATTGGATACAAGTCCCACGAACGCCTTGAAGCCGACGAGCAGGACGTTTGTGACGATCCCGATGATACTTGTTTTTACGATCGCCTTTTCTCTTTGCGCCGTAAGTACCGCGATGTCATCTTTTTGATTATCCACAGTTTATCCTCCTTTACAAAACCCGGTTTGTCCGGTCGTTCACAGCGATTCTTCGACCGCGCGACGGACGACCTTCATATCGACGGTCGGCTCGAATCGGGCGACGACCCTGCCTTCGCGATCGATGAGGAATTTCGTGAAGTTCCAGCCGATATTCGTTTTGTCTCCGAACTTTTTGTTATTCATTTTCGCGAACTTGTTCAGCGCGGCGTTTTTCAGTCCCTTGCCGAATCCCGCGAACGGCTTTTCGGACGCAAGGAACGCGAACAGCGGATCGGCATTTTCTCCGTTGACGTCGATTTTTGCAAATTGAGGGAACTCCGTTCCGAATTTCAGCGTGCAGAAATCGTGGATCTCGTCGTCGCTTCCCGGCGCCTGTCCCGCGAACTGATTGGACGGGAAATCGAGGATCTCGAAGCCCCTGTCCCGCAAATCTTTATACATCGCTTCGAGCGGGTCGTAATGCGGCGTGAAGCCGCAGCCCGTCGCCGTGTTGACGATAAGGAGCACCTTTCCCTTATATTCGGAAAGATCGACGCCGTTGCCTTTTCTGTCCTTCACGGTGAAATCGTAAACAGTTCTCATTTTCATTTATCCTCCGTTTTTTTCTTTTCTTCATCGAGCAGCTTATATAGAGTTCTGTACAGTTCGGCCGCTTCGTCCGGCGTCAGATGAAGTTCGTTCGCCATACATCCGGGCACGCCGAGCGCCCTGTCCTGTAGTTCCCTGCCCGCCTTCGTCAGCGTAATAACAAGATTCCGCCCGTCGCCTTTGTCCTTCGTTTTCTCGATATAACCTTTGTCCCGCAGTTTTTTCAGAAGCGGCGTCACCGTGTTGGATTTCAGGCAAAGCGTCTCGCAAAGGAGTTTTTCGTTCGCCTGTCCCCGCTCCCACAGAACCATCATCACGACGTACTGCGTGTAGGTCAGATCGAGTTCGTCGAGAAACGGTTTGTATTTCCGCGTTATCATATTCGATACGGCGTAGATCGGGAAACAAAGCTGATTTTTCAGGCGAAGAGCCTCGTATCTGTCGTTCATTCCGTTATCACCTCATAATAATTATATCGCACGCGATGTGATTTGTCAAAAAAGGGGGGATGATATGAGAACTCGACCGAAGGTCGAATATAACCGCGAAGCGATATCACCCGAACGAAGTTCGGATATAACTCGTTCCGAAGGAACGAATATAACTGAAAAAAGCACCCAACGGGTGCTTTTTTCGTGTGGGCCATCAGGGATCTCGAACGCATTGCGATTCAATTCAGCGTATATTGAAGATACCGTACGCAACGCATAAAGAATTGCCTGCGGCAATTCTTTACCCGAGGGTTCTCGTCACGTTAGTGACGTACATATGACAAAAGACACCCTATGGGTGTCTTTTGTCATATGTGGGCCATCAGGGACTCGAACCCCGGACCGTCCGGTTATGAGCCGGATGCTCTAACCAACTGAGCTAATGGCCCTTGTTCTGCCGACCGATATATTTTATCACGGGGCGGTTTCGTTGTCAATACCTATTTTCCGGGGGGCGTCGTGAGCCGCTCCTGATCGGAGGGGTCCCCTTCCGGGGACCCCTCCGATCAGACGTTCATTCAAGCGGGAAATCGTAACAGTCGTTTTTTTTCTCCACGATACCGAAGAGCCGCCATCGCGCCGCAGTTTCGGGAGAGAGATCCGCCGGCTCCTTCAGAAAATGACTGACTCCGATCCTGAGGACGGGCCCGTTGTCCCGGAGATACTGTACGTCCGTTATCTCATACCCCGTTATCCCGTCGCCGTATCGGGCTTCCGACTGCTCGGCGATAAAGGCGCTGATATCCGCCGCGGAGATATCCGCGATCAGATCCGCGGCGTCAGAGTCCTCGCCGCCTCCTCCGAACACGCAAAGGTTGATCTCTCCGTCGATCATCACGGTCACGGCGCACGTCGGACCGTATACCGTAAAGTCTTTCGCTTTGTATTCGCGCGCGAGGATGACGTCCCAGTGATATTCGTCCTCCGAGATCGCCTTGATTTCAAAATCGCGTATGAAATCGCCGTATTCCTCCGCCGCCCGGTCGTACGCAAGATTTATCGCATCCGCGCGGGTCAGCCGTTTTTCGGGGTTTTTCACCGCCTCCTCAAAGTTTTCGGTCATCGTTATTTTATCCGGGGACGTGAAAATGCGCGAGGCGAACGCGAAGGTCGTGAGGACGACCGCGACGGCGGCGGCGATCAGTGCGGCGAGCGCGATTTTTCTCCGCCCGGCGGGGGCGCGTCGGAATTCGCCTTTTTTCGCGGCCTCTTCGATCAGCGACCGCTTTAACCCGTCGGGACCGCGGTACCTCGCGTCGATCGACCGCAAAAGGCTCCCGCATTTTTCGGCAAAACCGGCGCGGCGGTCTTCGGCGCTTTTCGAAAGCTCGCGGCTGACGGCTCCGACCAGAAGGGCGCGCTCCGCCCGTTTGACCTTTTCTTCAAATTCAACGGCAACAGATGATCGGTTCATCGATATTCCTCCTTGCATTTCTCTTTGATCTTTCGGCGCATACGGAACAGCCTCATTCTGACGCCGTTATACGAAAGGCCGGACGCCTTCATTATTTCGGCGTAGGTCATTTTTTTGCCGTAATAACGGTCGAAGAGGATCTTTTCTTCGTCGGTAAGCGATTCGACGACGCGGCGTTTCGCTTCTTCGACGGCGGCTTCGTCGGGGATCGCGTCGTCAACGCATATTTCCCCCGCGCTGAAAACCGGGTCCTCCGGATCGTCGGGATATATGAGGTGATCCTTATCCCGTTTTTGCGCCCGGACGTATTCGTAAAACTTCCGGCGCGCGACTCCGAAGAGCCACCTGCCGACGTTTTCCTTTTCGATCCCGTTCCATTTTTTTATCAGGCAGAGAAAGGTCTCCTGCGTTATCTCCTCGGCGGCGTCGTAAACGTGACCTGTCAGAAACAGCGAAAAGGACCAAACGGCGTCGTAGTACTCTTCGACGGCGGCTTCAAGCTCACGCTCGTTCGCCGCGCCTTTTTCTCTCGGTTTCATTTTTCCTCCGAACTTTATTTTGCGGTCTGCGCAGGGTAACTTCTGTTACCGTAAATAAATGACTGAAAAAACGCTCCGTTTCCCGCGTTTTTCGATATGTTACAAATTATTAACAATCAAGGCCCACCTTTTCGGGGTGAGCCTTGACGGGTTGAGGAATTATTGCGTTTTTTACTGATTCGCGATCGTGTCCATCGTTTCGCCCTCGCCGTGGATCGCTTCAAAGTCCTCCTTGAACGCGTCGACGGCGGAGTCGATACTCGGCAGGGACAGCGCCTTTTTGATGAGCGCGTAGCTCACCGTCGCGCTGTGCGCGCCGCTTGCGAACGCGGAGACGATCTCGGCGACGTTCTTGAACGAAGCGGCGAGGATCCTCGCGTCCGAACCGGACTCGTCGATGAAGGAGCGGATCTGCTCGATGACGCGGTCGGCGTCCGTACAGTTGTCCTCCATGCGGTTGTAGTAGATCGCGACGTATTTCGCCCCGGCGAGGACCGCGAGGATGCCCTGCATCGTCGTGTAGATGCCGGTCGCCGTCACGTTGACGCCCTCTTTCGCGAGCGCCTTGATCGCGGGAAGACCGTTTTCGCTGACGGGGATCTTGATGTACGTGTCGTGACCGATGATCGAAGCGATCGTCTTCGCCTCTTTGATTATGTCCTCCGTCGACGACGAAACGACCTGAATGTGAAGACTTCTTCCGTTCGTGCAGAGACAGCGGATCATCTTGAGCCGCTCGTAAACGTCGATATTTCCCTCTTTTTTGAGTATGCTGGGGTTGGAGGTGACCCCGCTGACCGGCCACATCGAAAGACCGTATTCGAGTTCCTCGAGATTGGCTGTGTCGAGCATAAGCTCGTTCATGATATCAACTCCCAAACGTTTTTTCGGGACGCTCCGCCTCGCTTCGCGTCCCGATAATATTCTAACACACGCCGGAAACGGGGGTCAATGGAAAACATTCCGAAAAACGGGCGTTCTCCGGCTTATCCGTTGTTCACATTTGCGCCGCGCGGGCAAAGGCGGTTTTCGTACAGCTTCCCCGTCGTGAACCGGTTGTAGGACCGGCATCCGCCCGCGCAGACGGAGCCGAACTCGCATCCGGCGCAGCCGCCGGAGAGCATTTTTTCGTCGAAACCCCTGTTATAGGAAAAGGCGGCGGGATCGCACCAGATATCGATGAGAGAACGCTCCCTGACGTTTCCCTCGTTGAACTCCGCGTCGTACATCGACTCGCACCCGCGCACGTTCCCGACGCTGTCGATCCCGAGCGTCGTGAGTCCCGCCGAGCACCCTCTGAAGACGGCGCCGGGGACCCCGCGGATCGAGCCCTCCTCGGGACCGTAGTAGCCGATATTGTCGGCGACGCCGACGAAAAAGCGGTCTTTTCCCGCGATCCCGGCGACGAACCGCATGACGGCGCCGGCGTCGAAGGTGACGTCGATCCGCTCGCCCGCGGCGTTTCCCATCGGGGAGCACGCCTGGAGCTGCCACGCAAAGATCGGCAAATCGCGCAGGACGCGGTAGAATTCGGGAAGGCGGGGCGCGTTGTCGGCGCGGAGCGCGGTGATGACCGACGTCGGGACGTTCGCGTCCGTCAGCGCTTTTATCGTCCCGAGCGCCGCGTCGAAGCTGCCGGGCGCGCGGTATCTGTCGTGGACCGCGGCGACGCCGTCGACGGAGACGGCGACCGACTCGACGTTTACGCGCTTCAGCGCGTCGATCAGCGCGGGCGTCATTTTATATCCGTTCGTTATTATACAGGCCCGGACCCCGCGCGAGGTGAGAGCGGAAACGACCGCCTCCCAGTCCTCTCTCATGAAGACCTCGCCGCCGATCACGGAGACGCGGCGGCAGCTCATTTCCGCGAGCTGACGCGCGACGGAGACGCATTCCTCCGTCGTGAGCTCGTTTTCCCTCGCCGCGCCGCCGCGCGACCCGCAGTAGGCGCACCGGAAACAGCAAGCGAGGGTGATCTCCCAGACGCAGGAGTTGAGCCGGAAGGGGAACGAGCGGTATCTTTCGGCGTCAGTCATCGCGAGGGACGGGCGCGCCGCACTCGTGACAGAATTTCGCGTTTTCCGAAAGCGGCGTCCCGCACGACAGGCACAGGCAGTATTTTCCCGAATCCGGTCTCGGGCGCTCGGGTGCGGGCCTGCCGGTCTCTTCCGGCGCCGGCGCTCCGGCGGGCTCGCGCGTTACGCCCGAGAAATAGTCGGGACCGGCGTAAACGCACATCATCATTTCAGGCGGCGGCCCCATCATATCGGGCCCCGCGTAAACGCACTCCATCGGTCCGGGCGCGTCGGGAAGATCGTTATCCTCCTCCGCGGGGTCGGTCGGCGGGACGTCGGGGTCGGGACCGGCGTATACGTCCTCGACGACGCTGTCGTCCTTCTCAAACATCCTTGACCACGGGTATTTTTTCTTATTCTTACTCATCCTGTCCGTCCTTTCCGGCGAGATATTCGCCCGCCGCGTATCTTTCGAGAAACCGTCCGACGGAATCGAGCGCGCCCTCGCCGCCGTACGGCATATCGTTTGTGCTCGCTGTTTTATAATCGTCCCCGAAACGGTATTTGACCGTCGTGACGGAGCCGTCGAGGCACGTCCTGTCCTCTTCCTCGTCCCAGCGGTCGAGCTCGAGCTCGAAGATCACGCGGAAGCATTTTTCGGACGTCTCCGGCGGGACGTGGTATTCGGTCACGGTCTCCTCGCCGTCCGCGCCCCCGTTTATGATGAGGAGCTTCTGATATTCGCCCGTCGCGGTGTAAAGGGCGGCCTCGTGATAGCTGTCGCAGCCGTCCGTTCCGACCGTCGCCGTATAGTAGTCGATCAAAAGGACGTCGGGGACGATCTCCGGGCGGTAAACCGACGTGTTTTCCGCCGTGTAGTCGACTTTTACGTCGTGCGCGGGCATCGGAAACGTGAAGATAAAGCCGTCCCCGTCGGAGTAGTCGGGATCGAACGGCTCGCCGTCGACGAAAAAGGAATAATCCGTGTCGGTAGCCGTCAGCGGGAAATAAAACGTGACGGTCTCGCCCTCGCGGTACGAGGCCTTCGCGCCCGAAAAGCCGCTTTCCTTGCCCGAGAAGTCGAGCTTGTATTCGGGGGGCGTCTCTTTTCCGCAGGAAAACAGCAAAAGCGCCGAGCAGAGAAGCAAAAAAAGCGCCGCCGCTCCCGTCAGCTTGCGAATCGTCATCCGATCACCTCTTTTCAACTTCAAATATACCATCCCCCGCCCGTGTTGTCAACCCTTTGGTTCGGCGCGCCGGAGTCCGAAAAAGCGCCCTTTCACCGGCCGTCACTCGGAACAGTCGTCGAAAGAGCGTTTTTCTTTTGTCAATATTCGGTCACTCCGTCGAAGACGAGCTTCGTGTCGCCGGAGAGGGTGATCCCGTCGTCCCGGTAGTTGACGATGAGGTCGCCGCCCGTCACCTTGACGGTGACGTCCTCGCCCTTCGGGCAGAGGCCGTTTTCGACCGCCGCCGCGACGGCGGCGCACGCGCCGGTGCCGCAGGCGAACGTCTCGCCGTTGCCGCGCTCCCACACTCTCATCCGGAGGGTGGTGGGATCGACGACGCGGACGAACTCCGTGTTGACGCGCTCCGGGAAGATCGGCGCGTTTTCGAACTTCGGTCCGATCGCGTCGAGGTCAAGATCGTCGACTCTTCCGCAGAAGACGACGCAGTGCGGATTGCCGACGGAGACGCAGGTGATCCTGTACTCGCCTCCCGCGAGCTTCACGGGCCGGTCGACGACCCTGTCGCCGCCGAGCGTACACGGGACCTTTTCGGGCTCGAATTCCGCCCTTCCCATTTCGACGCCCGCCATGGTGACCTTCCCGTCGGACGTGTAGACGGAGACGGAGCGGACGCCCGCGGCGGTCTCGACGTTGACGACGTCGCGGCGGGCGATCCCGCGGTCGTAGACGTATTTCGCCACGGACCGGATGCCGGTCCCGGCGATGAAGCCCTCGCTCCCGTCGCGGTTGAATAGGCGCATGAAGATATCCGCGCCCTCGCTCCTCGGCTCCTCGATGAGCGCGATCCCGTACCCGCCGACGCCGTAGTGACGGTCGCAGAGCTTTATGCAGAGCGATTCGGGACACGTTATCGTCCCGTCGCGGTTGTCGATCACGATATAGTCGGCTCCGGTCGCCTCCATCTTCGCGAACGAGAGCTTCATCCTTTCGCTTCTCATCGTGTTGATGTCGACGAGCTCGGTGTTGTACTCGGCGTACCTGCTCGCGATGATGTCGGCGAGCGCCTCCGCCGTGTCGAGCGACGTGAAGCACGGGACGGACGATCTGATCGCGGCGCGGTGGACGATGTCGAACGCCTTCACGTCGTCCGCGTCCTCGAGCGAGGAGAAGACGACGTAGTTTACCGTTCCCTCCTTCAGGAGAGACGGGAGAACGCCGTCCGCGCACGTGACGTCGACCGTCCTGACGTCGATCCCGAGCCGTCCGATCATCGCCGCCGTCGCCTCGGACGCCCAGACGGTGAATCTGAGATCGTGGAGCTTTTTGGCAAGGTCGATCAGCTCGTGAACGTCCTTTTCATCCGCGTGGAGGAAGATCCCGACGCCCTCGCGGCGAAGCGAGGACGGAACGAGCATCCCGGCGGAGCGCATTCCCTTGAAGAGCGCCTCGTTGAGATCCTTGCCGATGCCGAGGACCTCGCCCGTCGACTTCATCTCGGGGCCGAGCCCGGAGAACGCCTCGGGGAGCTTTTCAAACGAGAACACGGGGACCTTGACGGCGAAGTACGGGGGCGTTTTGTAAAGACCCGTCCCGTATCCCATCGAGGCGAGCTTCTCCCCGACCATCACGCGGGTCGCGAGCTCGATCATCGGGACGCCGGTCACCTTGCTGATATACGGCACGGTGCGCGACGCGCGGGGATTGACCTCGATGACGTACGGCTCGCCGCGCCAGATAAGGAGCTGGACGTTGACGAGTCCGCGCGTGCCGAGCGCGAGGGAGCGCGCGGTCGCCTGCTCCGTCACGACGGCGGTCATTTTGTCGTTCAGCTTGAACGCCGGGATCACGGCGATCGAGTCGCCGCTGTGGACGCCCGCGCGTTCGACGTGCTCCATGATCCCGGGTATCAGGACGTCCTCGCCGTCGGAGATGACGTCGAGCTCGAGCTCGATCCCGTTCATGTATTTGTCGACGAGGACGGGGCTTTCGATCCCCGCCTCGAGGATAGGAGCCATATATTCCCTGACCTCGCGGTCGGAATAGACGATCCGCATATTCTGTCCGCCGATGACGTACGACGGACGGAGCAGGACCGGGTAACCGAGCTCCCGCGCCGCGGCGAGCGCCTCTTCCGTTCCCGTGACGCCCATCCCGCGCGGGCGCTTGATCCCGAGCGAGCCGAGAAGGGCGTCGAAACGCTCCCTGTCTTCCGCCGTGTCGATCCCCTCGGCGGACGTGCCGAGGATCTTCACGCCGCGGGAGTCGAGATATTTAGTCAGCTTTATCGCCGTCTGTCCGCCGAACGCCACGACGACGCCGATCGGCTCCTCGACCGCGACGACGTTCATCACGTCCTCCGGGGTCAGGGGCTCAAAGTAGAGGCGGTCGGCGGTGTCGTAATCGGTCGAGACCGTCTCGGGGTTGTTGTTGATTATCACGACGTCGTAACCGAGGCGGCGGAGCGTCCCGGCGCAGTGGACGGAGGAATAATCGAATTCGATCCCCTGTCCGATCCGGATCGGCCCGGAGCCGAGGACGACGACGCACTTTCCGGGGCGGCGCGGAGCGAGCCGCGCCTCGCACTCGTCGTCGTACGACGAGTAGAAGTAGGGCGTCTCGGCGTCGAACTCGCCGCCGCAGGTGTCGACGATCTTGTAGACCGCCTCGCGGTGGTACGGTATCGGGTTCCCGGAGATCCGGTCGAGCGCGGCGTCCGGGAAGCCGAGCTTCTTGCCTTCAAGATACGTTTCGCCGTCGAGCTTTTTGCCCGCGATCCTGTTCTCAAATTCGGAAAGGCGCGCGATCTCGGATATGAAGAAGCGGTCGATTTTCGTGACGTCGGCGATCTTCTCCTCCGGAACGCCGGCGCGGAGCGCGGCGAACACGGCGAAAAGACGTCTGTCGTCGCATTGCGAGACGGCGGCGAGAAGCTCCCCGGCGCTCTTTCCTTCAAAGGCGCGCATATCGAGCGTGTCGACGCCGATCTCCGCGCCGCGGACCGCCTTCATCAGCGCCGCGGGGAACGACGGAGCGATCGCCATGACCTCTCCGGTCGCCTTCATCTGCGTCCCGAGCGTGCGGGACGAGCCGTGGAGCTTGTCGAACGGCCATTTCGGGAGCTTGACGACGACGTAGTCGAGCGCGGGCTCGAAGCAGGCGCACGTCTTGCCCGTGACGTCGTTCTTTATCTCGTCGAGCGTGTACCCGAGGGCGATCTTCGTCGTGATCTTCGCTATCGGGTATCCGGTCGCCTTGCTGGCGAGCGCGGAGGAACGCGAGACGCGCGGGTTGACCTCGATGACCGCGTAGTCGAACGACTCCGGGTCGAGGGCGAACTGACAGTTGCACCCGCCGACGATGCCGAGCGCCGTGATTATGTTGAGAGACGCGCTGCGGAGCATCTGATATTCTCTGTCGGAGAGAGTGAGCGCGGGCGCGACGACGACCGAGTCGCCGGTATGGACGCCGACGGGGTCGACGTTCTCCATCGAACAGACCGCGATCACGTTGCCGCGGCTGTCCCGCATCGTCTCAAACTCGATCTCCTTCCACCCGTAGATATACTTTTCGACGAGGATCTGTCCGATCGGCGACGCCGAGATCCCGGACGCCGCGACGGAGGAAAGCTCCTCCGGCGTGCGGGCGACGCCGCCCCCGCCTCCGCCGAGCGTGTACGCGGGGCGGACGATCACGGGGTAGCCGATCTTTTCGGCGACCTCAAGCGCGCGCGGGACGTCGTTCGCGATGTCGGACGGGATGACCGGCTCGCCGATCCGCTCCATCGTCTCCTTGAAGAGCTCCCTGTCCTCCGACTTCTTTATCGCGTCGACGTTCGACCCGATGAGGCGGACGCCGTTCTCTTCGAGAAACCCGTCCTCGGCGAGCTTGACGGCGAGGGTGAGTCCCGTCTGGCCGCCGAGTCCGGCGAGGAGGCAGTCGGGACGCTCTTTCTTTATTATTCTTTTTACCGTGTCGGCGGTCAGCGGTTCGAGGTAGACCTCGTCCGCGAGGTCGGTGTCCGTCATGACGGTCGCGGGGTTCGAGTTGACGAGGACCGTCTCGATCCCCTCCGCCTCGAGGACGCGGCACGCCTGCGTGCCGGCGTAGTCGAATTCCGCCGCCTGACCGATCACGATGGGACCGGAGCCGATCACCATTACTTTCTTTATACCGTTATCTTTTGGCATTCCGTCTCTCCTCCATCATCCGGACGAACCGGTCGAACAGGAACGAGGTGTCGCGGGGACCGCTTCTCGCCTCGGGGTGGAACTGCACGGAAAAGGCGTTCGCGTCCGGGTAGTCGACCCCCTCGCAGGTGCCGTCGTTCGCGTTGACGAACGAGACGACGCCCGACCGGAGCGACTCGGGGACGACGGCGTAGCCGTGGTTCTGCGAGGTGATGTACGTCACCCCGGTTTTTTTGTCGGTCACGGGCTGATTGGCGCCGCGGTGGCCGAACTTCATCTTTTTCGTCGCCGCTCCCGACGCGAGGGCGAGGAGTTGATGGCCGAGACAGATACCGAAGATCGGGACCCGTCCGACGAGCTTCTTTATCTCCGCCGCGCAGTCGGCGCGCTCGGCGGGGTCGCCGGGGCCGTTCGACAGCATGACGCCGTCGGGACGCGTCTCGAGGATCGCCTCGGCGTCGATATTCGCGGGGACGGAGAGGACGGTGCAGCCGCGGGCGACGAGAGAGGCGGCGATCCCCGCCTTCGCGCCGTAGTCGATCAGCGTCACGGTGTATTTCGGCTCTCCCTCTGCCCGCGTGACGACGGGCCGCGAGGAAGTGACCGACGGGACGGCGTCCCTCACCCTGTATTCCCGGACTGCGGGCAGGGAGAGAAGGGCGGAGGCGGGCTCTTCGTCCGTCAGGATCGCGTTCATGACTCCGCGGTCGCGGATTATCCTCGTGATCTCGCGCGTGTCGACGCCGGAGATCCCGGGGATGCCGTTCTCACGGAGAAAATCGTCGACCGTTCCCTCGCATCTGAAGTTGGACGGCTTGCGGCACCACTCGCGCACCACGTAGCCGAAAAGGGCGGGACGCCCCTCGAAATCGGCGGGGATCACGCCGTAGTTGCCGATCGACGGGAAGGTCTGCGTCACGATCTGCCCGTAATAGCTCGGGTCGGTCAGACATTCGAGATATCCGCACATGCCCGTCGTGAAGACGAGCTCTCCCACCGTGCCGCCGGGCGCGGTCTGCGCGCCGAACCCTTCTCCTTCGAAGACGCGGCCGTCCTCGAGTATGAGATATCTTTTCTTCATTGCGTTACCTTTCCGGCTCCGACCGATTCACGGCCGAAGGCGTTTGTCCGTTATTCCGGTTCCGATAATTCCTCATTCATTCAAGCGTCGCCGCCATGACCGCTTTTATCGTATGCATCCTGTTCTCCGCCTCGTCGAAAACGACGGAGCGCTCCGACTCGAAGACCTCGTCGGTCACTTCGAGCGCGGTCGTGCCGAACTTCTCGCCGACCTTCCGCCCGACCTCCGTTCCGAGGTCGTGGTACGCGGGCAGACAGTGCATGAAGATCGCGTCGGGACCCGCCTTTTCCATGAGCGCGGAGTCGACGCGGTACGGCGTCAGCGCGGCTATGCGGTCCGCCCACACCTCTTCCGGCTCGCCCATCGAGACCCAGACGTCGGTATATATGACGTCCGCGCCGCGGACCGCCTCGGAGGGGTCCTCCTCGAAGCGCAGCGTCGATCCGGTCGTCTCCGCGATCTTCTTGCAGGTCGAGACGAGCTTTTCGCCGGGGAAATACTCCCTCGGGGCGCAGGCGGTGAAATCCATACCGACCTTCGCGCAGCCGACCATGAGCGAGTTGCCCATATTGAACCTCGCGTCGCCCGAATAGACGAGCTTTTTGCCGCGAAGAGAGCCGAAACGCTCCCTGATCGTCAGGAAATCGGCGAGGATCTGCGTCGGATGGAACTCGTCCGTGAGGCCGTTCCAGACCGGGACGTCGGAATAGCGGGCGAGCGTCTCGACGCGCTCCTGACCGAAGCCGCGGTATTCGATGCCGTCGAACATACGGGAGAGGACGCGCGCCGTGTCGGCGATCGACTCCTTTTTGCCGATCTGCGAGCCGGACGGGTCGAGGTACGTCACTCCCATCCCGAGGTCGTGACCGGCGACCTCGAACGAACAGCGCGTCCGCGTGCTCGTCTTTTCAAAAATGAGGACGATGTTCTTGCCGCGGAGGAAGTCGTGGGGGACTCCCGCCTTCTTTTTCGCCTTCAGGTCAGCGGCGAGGTCGATGAGGCCTTCTATCTCCTCCGGTGTGAAATCGAGCAGTTTCAGAAAATCTCTTCCTTTGAGGTTCATTCCGTCGTCTCTCCTTTCTCCGCTACCGCGAGGATCACGTCGAGCGCGCGGTCGAGCAGACCGTCCGGGATGTTGAGCGGCGGCGCGAGGCGCACGCGCCCCTTCGCGCCGAGGACGAGAACGCCCGCCGAGATGCATTTTCCGATGAACGAGGCGGCGTCCTCCTCCGTCTCGATCCCGATGAGGAGGCCGCGCCCGTATACGCCTTTTATTCCCGGCTTGCCCGAGAGCTTTTCGAAAATGTGAGCGGATTTCCGGCGGACGGAGGCGAAAAGCTCCTCGTCGAGCCGCGAGACGACGCTGATCGCGCCCGCGCAGCAGACGGGGTTCCCGCCGAACGTCGAGCCGTGCGTCCCCGCGGTGAGGACGCCCGCCGTCTTTTCCGAGAAGAGGACCGCGCCGACGGGAAGGCCGCCGCCGAGCCCCTTCGCCGTAGTGACGACGTCGGGATGAACGCCGTGCTCCATATAGGAGTACATATATCCGCATCTGCCGTTCCCGGTCTGCACCTCGTCGATCATCAGAAGGACGTCGTACTTTTCGCACAGGCCGGCGACGGCTTTGATGTATTCCGTCGAAAGAGGGCGGACGCCGCCCTCGCCCTGAACGGTTTCGAGAAGGACGGCGGCGCATTTTTCGTTTTTGAGGATCTCCTCAAGCTCCGCGGCGTCCTCCGGCTCCGCGTAGGCGAATCCGGGCGTCAGGGGAAGGAAATCCTTGTGAAAGACGGCCTGGCCGGTCGCCGCCAGCGTCGCGAGGGTGCGGCCGTGGAAGCTGTTTTTCATCGTGACGACGGTGAAATACTCCGGTCCCTTGTTCTCCGCCGCCCATTTGCGGGCGGTCTTTATCGCGCACTCGTTCGCCTCGGCGCCGGAATTCGGGAAAAAGACCTTTTTCATCCCCGTCTTTTCGCACAGAAGCGCCGCGAGGCGGGCGCACGGGTCGGTGTAGTAGAGATTCGAGGCGTGCTGGATGCGCGAGAGCTGTTCCGTCACGGCGGCGACCCACTCCGGGTCGCACGCGCCGAAGGAATTCGTCGCGATCCCCGCGCCCATGTCGATATATTCCTTTCCGCCGGCGTCGGTGAGGAGAGAGCCCGCCCCGCCCGTTATATTCACGTCGAACCGGCGGTACGTCGGGACGATATACTCCCGGTCGAGTTCTTTCGTGTCTTTCATTTCATTCGCCTTTCGTGAACATCGTGCCGATGCCTTCGTCGGTCAGCATTTCGATGAGTATCGCGTGCGGTATCCGTCCGTCGATGACGAAAACGCGCTTTACTCCGGCGTTTATCGCGTCCGTACAGCTTCTTATCTTCGGGATCATCCCTCCGCTTATGACGCCCGACTCGATGAGCGATTCGGTCTCGTCGGCGCGAACGGTGCGGATCAGCGATCCGGGGTCGTCGCGGTCGCGGAGGATCCCGCGGATATCGGTGAGCGTGAAGAACGCCTCCGCCTTTATCGCTCCGGCGATCATCGCCGCCGCCGTGTCGGCGTTGATGTTGTAGCTGTTGCCCTCCTCGTCGCATCCGACGGTGGAGATGACGGGGATATAGCCGCGGTCGAGCATATCCCAGACGGGAGCGGGGTTGACGCGCGTGATCTCGCCGACGTAGCCGAGGCGGGGGTCCTTCATCCGCGCGGAGATCATCCTTCCGTCGATGCCGGAGAGTCCTATCGCCCGCCCTCCCTTCGTTTCGAGAAGATTGACGAGGTCCTTGTTCACCTTTCCGGCGAGGACCATCTGAACGATGTCGACCGTCTCGCGGTCGGTGACGCGGAGCCCGTCGACGAACTCGCTCTTTTTGCCCGTCCTGCCGAGCATTTCGGTGATCTCCGGCCCTCCGCCGTGGACGAGGACGACCTTGACACCGACGAGAGTGAGAAGGACGACGTCGCCCATGACGTCCGCCTTCAGCCCGCCGCTCGTCATCGCGTTCCCGCCGTATTTGACGACGACGACTTTATTCGTGTATTTTCTTATGTAGGGGAGCGCCTCGACGAGGATCTTCGCCCGGTCGGCGTTCGTGAGATCGTACGGTGTCATTTCAACCTCCGGAATAATTATAAATGAGCGGGGACGGGACCGGTCAGGTCCTGTAGTCCCCGTTTATTTTAACGTAATCGTATGTGAGATCGCATCCCCACGCCGTGGCGGACGCGTCTCCCTCGCCGAGGGAGACCCTTATCGTGATCTCGTCCTCGGAGAGGATCTTTTTCGCGAGCTCTTCGGAGAACGGCACGCCCGCTCCGTCGCGGCACACCTCGATATCTCCGGCGCGGGAGGAGAAGACGACGCCGACCCGGTCCGGGTCGATCGGCGCGCCGCTGTACCCGGCGGCGCAGAGGACCCTGCCCCAGTTCGCGTCCGCTCCGAACATCGCCGCCTTCGTCAGCGACGAGCAGACGACGGCTTTCGCGACCGTCTTTGCGCACTCCTCGTCTTTCGCGCCGGTGACGGCGCACTCGAGGAGCTTCGTCGCCCCCTCGCCGTCGGCGGCTATCGCGCGGCAGAGCGCGACGGTGACGGTGTTGAGCGCCTTCATGAAGACGGGGAAATACTCGCTGTCCTCGGTCACCTCGGGAGAGCCCGACGCGCCGTTCGCGAGGACGACGACCATGTCGTTCGTCGACGTGTCCCCGTCGATGCTTATCATATTGAACGTGTTCTTTATATCGTGCGAGAGGGCGGCGCGGAGCGCGGACGACGGAACGCTGCAGTCGGTCGTGATGAACACGAGCATCGTCGCCATGTTCGGGTGGATCATCCCGGAGCCCTTCGCGATACCGCCGAGGCGGCACTCGACGCCTCCGATATCGAACGACACCGCGAACGACTTCATCCTGACGTCGGTCGTCATTATCGCCTCCGCGGCGAGATCGTTGTGATCGCCGAGTCCCGCGGCGAGCTCGCCGATCCCCGCGGCGATCGGATCGATCGACAGCGGTTCTCCGATGACGCCGGTCGACGCGACGACGACGTCCGAAGGGTCGATCCCGAGCGCGTCCGCGGCGAGAGAGCACATCTTCTCCGCGATCCCGACGCCGTCGGCGTTGCAGGTGTTGGCGTTTCCGCTGTTGCAGATGACGGCGCGCGCCGTGCCGTTCTCAAGATTCTTTTTCGTCACCTTGAGAGGGGCGCCCTTGACGAGATTCGTCGTATAAACGGCGGCGGCGGACGCGGGGCGGTCGCTCACGATGAGGCAGAGGTCCCTTTTCGTCCTGCTTTTGCGGATACCGCAGTGTATCCCGTTCGCCGAAAATCCGCGGGGCGAGGTGACCCCGCCTTCTATAAGTTTCATAGATGGTGTTTCCTTTCTCACAGAAGATTGAGAGAGTCCGTTTCCCGGCGGCCGAGCGCGATGTTCATGCACTGGATCGCCGAGCCGGACGCGCCCTTTCCGAGGTTGTCGAACAGGGCGGCGAGGACGATCCTGTCCTCTTTTCCGAAGACGGTGACCGCCATGGAGTCGAAGCCCGAGAGCGCCGCGGCGCTGACGTACCCGCCCCCGAAGAGCGGATCGTCGGGCGGGAGGTATTTCACGACCGGCCCCGCGTACTTTTCGCGGTAACAGTCGATCACGTCGGAGACGGTAAAGCCGGGGGAGAGATCGTCCGCCGGGAGCGGAACGGTCACGAGCATCCCGGAGTAGAAATCGGCGACGATCGGCTCGAAAACGGGCGGGACGTCAAGGCGCGAATATTTCTTCATCTCAGGGAGATGCTTGTGCGCCTGACCCGTTCCGTAAAGGCGCGGAGCGCCGTAAAGAAGCGGGCGGTCCGCCGATTCGTATTCCGCGATCATCTTTTTGCCCCCGCCGCTGTACCCGGTGACGGAGGTCGCCGAAAGGCGCGCGCTCCCCGGTATTATCCCCGCCCCGACGAGCGGCGCGGCGAGCGCGATGAAGCCGCTCGCGTGACAGCCGGGGTTCGCCGTCCTCTTCGAGGATGCGACAGCCGATCTCTGCTCCGGGGAGAGCTCCGCCATTCCGTAGACCCAGCCGTCCGCGGTCCTGTGCGCGGTCGAGGTGTCGATGATCACGGCGTCCGATCCCTCGGCGAGCGCCGCCGCCTCGCGCGCGGCGTCGTCGGGAAGGCAGAGGAAAACGACGTCGGAGCGGAAAATCGCGCGGCGGCGTTCCTCCGGATCGCGCCTTTTTTCGTCGGGGATCGAGACGAGCTCGATCCCGTCGATCCCCGAGAGCCGTTCCTTTATGCGGAGGCCCGTCGTGCCGGAGCCCCCGTCGACGAACACCCTCTTCATGCCTCCGCCGCCTTTCCGAAGGCGGCGAGGAAGCCGTCGATATATCCGATCTGTTTTTCGACCGACTCCGGCGCCGTCCCGCCGTAGGAGACGCGTTTTTTCATCGCCGCGCCGGGGTCGATCGCCTCGTAGAGCGTCTCGTCGAAGACGGGAGAGAATTCGCGGTATTTTTCGAGCGTCACTTCGTCGAGCGTCAGCCCCTCCGCCGCGCAGTACGAGATCATCCGTCCCGTCGTCTTATACGCGGCGCGGAAGGGAACGCCGCGCTTCGCGAGCCAGTCGGCGAGGTCGGTCGCCGTTATGAAGCCGTCCCTCGCGGCGGCGAGCATACGGTCGGCGCGGACGCCCATCGTCTTTATCATCGGAGTGAAGACGGAGAGGCAGACCCTGACCGTGTCGAGCGCGTCGAACGTCGCCTCCTTGTCCTCCTGCATATCCTTGTTGTACGCGAGCGGGAGGGATTTCATCGTGACGAGAAGGGAGAGAAGGTCGCCGTAGACGCGCCCCGTCTTCCCGCGCACGAGCTCCGCCATATCGGGGTTCTTTTTCTGCGGCATTATACTGCTCCCGGTGGAGAACGCGCTGTCAAGCTCGATATATCCGAACTCCGAGGACGACCAGAGGACGATCTCCTCGGAGAAACGGGACAGGTGCATCATCAGGATCGAAAACGCGCTCATCAGCTCGATGCAGAAGTCGCGGTCGGAGACGGAGTCGATGCTGTTTTCCGTTACCGCGGGGAAGCCGAGCGCCGCCGCCTCCGCCGCGCGGTCGACGGCGAACGTCGTGCCCGCGAGGGCGCACGCGCCGATCGGAGAGACGTCCATCCTGAGGACGGCGTCCCTTATCCTGCCGCAGTCTCTCGTCAGCATCATCGCGTAAGCCAGAAGGTGATGGCCGAAGCTCACCGGCTGCGCGCGCTGCAAATGGGTGTAGCCCGGCATAACGGTCTCTTTGTTCTCCTCCGCGCGGTCGCGCAGGACCCGGATGAGATCGCAGACGAGCGACAGGACGCCCTCCGCCTCTTTTTTGAGGTAAAGGCGCGTGTCGAGCGCGACCTGATCGTTCCGGCTCCTCGCCGTGTGGAGCTTTTTGCCGGCGTCGCCGATCCTCTCGGTGAGCTCCGTTTCGACGAAGGTGTGGATGTCCTCGGCGGTGGGGTCGATCGCGAGCTTCCCGCTCTTTATATCGGAGAGGATCGAGGAGAGCCCCCCGACTATCGCGTCGCGGTCGGCGTCCGTGATGATCCCCGTCGAGGCGAGCATCTCGGCGTGAGCGACCGAGCCCTTTATGTCCTCCTCGTACATCCGGGAGTCGACCCGTATCGAGGAATTGAAGTCGTCCGCGGTCGGATCGACCGAGCCGTCGGTCCTTCCCGCCCATAGCTTTTCCATTCTGTCCTGCCTTTCCCCGCCGCGGCGGGACCGGTTACCGGTTTATTTTTTCAGCTTCCGTTCGAGCCGCGCGCGGACCGAGATCGGAAGGCCGTAGAGGTTTATGAACCCCGCGGAATCCGCCTGATTGTAGACCCGGTCCTCGCCGAACGTCGCGAGCTCTTCGGAGTAGAGGGAATAATCGCTCCACACGCCCGCTTTTATGATGTTTCCCTTGTAGAGCTTCAGTCTGACCTTGCCGGTGACCGTCTTCTGCGTCTCGTCGACGAAGGCGGAGAGCGCCTCGCGCAGAGGCGTGAACCACTGGCCGTTGTAGACGAGCTCCGCGAACGTGATCGAGAGCTCCTGCTTCTTGTGAGCGGTCATCTTGTCGAGCGTCACGGTCTCGAGATAATTGTGCGCCGCGTAGAGGATCGCGCCGCCGGGGGTCTCGTAGACGCCGCGGCACTTCATTCCGACGAGGCGGTTCTCGACGATGTCGAGCAGGCCGACGCCGTTTTTGCCGCCGATCGCGTTGAGAGCGAGGATGATCTCCTTCGCGCTCATTTTTTCGCCGTTCAAGGCGACGGGGACGCCCTTTTCGAATTCGAGATCGACGTATTCCGGCTCGTCCGGCGCCTCGAGGGGCGACACGCCCATTTCGAGGAAGCCCTTCTTCTCATACTGCGGCTCGTTCCCCGCGTCCTCGAGATCGAGTCCCTCGTGGGAGAGATGCCACAGGTTCTTGTCCTTCGAGTAGTTCGTCTCGCGGGTGATCTTCAGGGGGATGTCGTGCGCTTCCGCGTACTCGATCTCCTCCTCGCGCGACTTGATGTTCCACTCGCGCCACGGCGCGATGACGGGCATATCGGGCGCGAACGCCTTGATCGCGAGCTCGAAGCGCACCTGGTCGTTGCCCTTGCCGGTACAGCCGTGGGCGATCGCGTCCGCTCCCTCGGCGAGGGCGATCTCGACGATCCTCTTCGCGATGACGGGACGGGCGAACGACGTCCCGAGCATATATTCCTCGTAAAGCGCGCCCGCCTTGACGGTGGGGATGACGTATTCGTTGACGAATTCGTCGGTAAGGTCCTCGATATAGAGCTTCGACGCGCCGGTCTTCAGAGCTTTTTCCTCGAGCCCGTCGAGCTCTCCCTCCTGGCCGACGTTGCCGGAGACGGCGATGACCTCGCAGTTGTTGTAATTCTCCTTCAGCCAGGGAATGATGATAGAGGTGTCGAGCCCTCCCGAGTAAGCGAGCACTACCTTTTTGATCTTCGATTTATCCATTTTTGCGTTTCCTTTCGTTCCCGAAGAGGGAAAAAATACACCGTGGTGAATTATTATGCACATATTATATCACACTCGGACCGTCTGCGCAAGGAAATCGGTCAAAAAAATCAAATTCGTCCAAATCGCGGTAATAATTATAAATAACGGGGTCATATTGGACATTTTCCATAAAAGGGCGAGCGCCCGTCCGGGCTGGGGGAAAAGAACGGGGCGGGGCGTCCTGTAGCGAATAAATATTCATTTTCGATGAATACTAATTCATTTCTCCGGTTGACAACCGCTCCGCGCGGCGTTATAATATAGAATCGGAAAGGAAAGGCAGAAAAATGACCAAACAAAAATTTTCGGTGTCGGGAATGAGCTGTTCCGCCTGCTCCGCCGCCGTGACGCGCGCCGTCGAGGCGGTCGCGGGGACGAAGGAGACGACGGTATCGCTTCTGACCGGTTCCATGGTCGTCGTTTACGACGAGAAAACCGTTTCGGCGGAAGAGATTTGTCGGGCGGTCGACCGCGCGGGTTACTCGGCGTCGGTCGGCGCGCCGAGGACGAAGGACGGCGGCGGGGACGCCGAATGGAAAAAGAAGAAAACGGGGCTCGCGGTGTCGGCGGCGCTCTGCGTCGTCCTGATGTACTTCACGATGGGCCATATGATCGGGCTTCCCGTGCCGCCGTTCGCGGACCCTCACGGGACGGGGTGGGAACCGGCGGTCTTCGCGGCGATCCAGTTCGTCCTTGCGACGCCGATCCTCATAATCAACCGCCGCTATTTCATCGACGGGATGAGATCCGCGTTCCGCGGCTCGGCGAATATGAACACGCTGATCGCCACGGGCGCAGGCGCGTCGTATATCTACGCCGTCTATATAACCGTCCGCATCTTCGCCGCGGCGGCGGCGGGCGGGGCGGCGCACGAGCTGACGGGCCAGCTTTACTATGAATCCGCCGCCATGATCCCCGTTCTGATCTCCCTCGGGAAGACGCTCGAGGGACGGGAGAACAGAAAGACGGCGGGCGCGATCTCCGCGCTTTTGTCCATGACGCCTGAGACCGCCGAGACGGAAAAGGACGGCGAGACCGTCACCGTGTCCGCCGATCTGCTCGAACGGGGCGACATCGTCGTCCTGCGGGCGGGCGGACGCGTTCCGTGCGACGGAGTGATGATATCCGGGTCCGGAACGGTCGACGAGAGCATCGTTACGGGCGAGAGCGCGCCGATCGACAAGGAGGCGGGAGACCGGCTCGTCGCCGGATCGCTTTTCGTGTCGGGATTCTGCCGCATGGAGGCGACGGAAACCGGCGAGGAGACGACGGTCGCGAAGATCGCGTCGCTCGTCGAGGAGGCCGCCGCCTCGCGCGCCCCGGTCGGGAAGCTCGCCGACCGGATAAGCGGCGTGTTCGTTCCCGTCGTCGTCGCGATCGCCGCCTTGACGTTCGCCGTGTGGATGCTGACGGGTCATTCGTTCCACGCCGCGCTCGGGTACGGGATATGCGTTCTCGTGATATCGTGCCCGTGCGCTCTCGGCCTCGCCACGCCGACCGCCGTAATGTGCGGCGTCGGAAAGGGGGCGAAGCTCGGGATACTGATAAAGTCCGCCGACGCGCTCGAAACGCTCGGCAAGGCGGACGTCGTTCTGACGGACAAGACGGGGACGCTCACGGAGGGCGAGATGGAGGTCACCGACGTCGTCCCCGCGGAGGGGAAGACGGAGGCGGAGGTCCTCGGGATCGCCGCCGCTCTCGAATCGTCGAGCGAGCACCCGATCGGAAAAGCGATCTGCCGCCGCGCCGCGGCGGACGGGATCGCGATCCCGTCGGCGGAGGACTTCTCCGCCGAGGTCGGCGGCGGGATACGCGCCTCGGTCGGCGGAGTCGTCTATAAGCTCGGAAGCGTCGGATTTTCCGGCGGCGCGGGCGGACTCTCCGCGAAGGCCGACGAGCTCGCCGCGGCGGGCAAGACGCCCGTCGTCCTGACGGACGGCGAAGCCGTCGCGGGGATGATCGCGGTGCGCGACAGGATAAAGGAGACGAGCCGCGACGCCGTCGGCGCCTTCCGCGCTCTCGGGTGCGACGTCGTCATGCTGACCGGAGACAATAAAATCACCGCCGAGGCGATCGGCGGCGAGCTCGGGATAGATAAGGACCACGTGATCTCCTCCGTCAGGCCGGAGGAGAAGGACCGCGTCGTCTCGTCGGTAATGAGCGGCGAGCGCGCGGGCGACGGCGTGCGCCGCGTCGCGGTGATGATCGGCGACGGCGTGAACGACTCGCCGTCCCTTTCGAGAGCTGACGTCGGAGTCGCCGTCGGAGCGGGAACGGACGTCGCGATCGAATCGGCCGACGTCGTCCTGACGAAGAACAGCCTCCGTGACGGCGCGCGGGCGATCCTGCTCAGCCGCGCCGTGATGAGGTGCGTCAGGCAGAACCTGACGTGGGCGTTCTTCTATAACGTGCTTCTCATTCCGGTCGCGGCGGGCGCGCTCTCGCCGTTCGGAGTGACCCTGACGCCGATGATCTCGGCGGCGGCGATGTCCGTGTCGAGCCTCACGGTCGTGACGAACGCTCTGCGGCTGACGCGGTGGGACCCCGAAAAAGCCGAAAAGAAATATTCCGTAAAGAAATAAAGGAGGATAAAAATGTTCGGAAAGAAAAAGGAGATCACGCTCTCGATAGAGGGGATGCGCTGCGAGAGATGCGCGGCGCGGGTAAAAGACGCTTTTGAGAAGATCGGATGCCGCGCGGCGGTGTCGCTCGGGGACGGGACCGCGAAGGTCAGGTGTCCCGCGGACCTCCCGGAGGAGACTCTGACCGGGGCGGTCGAGGCGCTGGGATTCACGGCGCGGGTAGGGTAACAGAAGTTACCCGAACCCGCCCGAAGCGGCGCCTTTACGGCATCTTTTCGTTTCTCGTTCTTGCCTTGCGATAGCAAGGCGGCGTCCTCGGCGCGAAAATCTGCTCGTAAAATCATCCGTTTCGGGTCGAAG
>JAFSWB010000076.1 GCA_017444735.1 Clostridia bacterium
CACGTTGGAGAAGTCGGGTTTTTCCGCTGAAATGATCGGCGCGCCTTCGATTGCGGGAGCTGTTTCAGCGGGCTTTTCAGATGTCTCGGATTCACCGGACTTTTCGCCCTTTTTGCCGTCTATGGACTTCATAGTCGGGAAGAGCAAAACGTCCCTGATCGCCGCAGAGTCGGTGAACAGCATACACATCCTGTCGATGCCGTATCCGATGCCGCCTGTCGGAGGCATACCGATCTCGAGGGCGTTCAGGAAGTCCTCGTCGGTCCGGTTCGCCTCCTCGTCTCCCGCGGCAAGCTGCTTTTCCTGCTCGGCGAAACGCTCGCGCTGATCGATCGGATCGTTCAGCTCGGAGTACGCGTTCGCCATTTCCCAACCGTTCATAAAGAACTCGAAACGCTCGACGTATTCGGGGTCGTCGGGCTTTTTCTTCGTGAGGGGAGAGATCTCTATCGGGTGGTCCGTCACGAAAGTGGGCTGTATCAGGTGCTCCTCGGCGAACTCCTCGAAGAACAGATTGAGGATTTCGCCCTTCCTGTGCCGTTCCTCGAACGCGACGCCGTGTTTTTCGGCGGCGGCTCTCGCTTCTTCAAGCGAACCGATCTCTCTCCAGTCGACGCCGGAATACTTTTTCACCGCGTCGATCATCGTTATCCGTTCGAACGGCTTGCCGAGATCCATTTCGACCCCGCCGTACACGATTTTTTCCGTGCCGAGCACTTCTTTTGCGACGCGGCGGTACATTTCCTCGGTCAGATCCATCATCCCGTGGTAATCGGTGTACGCCTGATAGAGCTCCATCAGCGTGAACTCCGGATTGTGACGTGTGTCGAGCCCCTCGTTGCGGAAGACGCGTCCGATCTCGTAAACCTTTTCAAGACCACCGACGATGAGTCTTTTCAGATAAAGCTCGAGAGAAATGCGGAGTTTGAGATCCTCGTCGAGCGCGTTGAAATGCGTCTCGAAAGGACGAGCGGCGGCGCCGCCCGCGTTTGAGACGAGCATCGGGGTCTCGACCTCTATGAAGTCCTTTTCGTCCAAGAACCGTCTTATCGACGAGATGATCCGCGAACGCTTCACGAACGTGTCCCTCACGTCGGGGTTGACGATCAGATCGACGTATCTCTGGCGGTATCTCAGGTCTGTGTTCGTCAGACCGTGGAACTTTTCTGGCAGGACCTGAAGACTCTTTGAAAGCAGGGTCATACTGTCGGCGTGAATCGATACCTCGCCGGTCTTCGTTGCGAATACGCTTCCGGTGAGTCCGACGATATCGCCGATATCGAGCCGCTTGAATCCGGAGTACGCCTCTTCGCCGATACTGTCGCGCGCGACGTACGCCTGGATCATCCCGTCGCGGTCCTGAACGTGGCAGAACGACGCCTTTCCCATAATTCTCTTCGACATGAGCCGCCCGGCGACGCGGACGGTCTTTCCCTCGAGAGAAGAGAAGCCGTCTTTTATCTCCGCGGAGTGATGTGTGACGTCGTATTTCGTTATTTTGAAGGGATCGCGCCCGGCCTCGCAGAGCGCGGCGAGCTTCTCTCTTCTTATTCTCAGAATCTCGGAGAGATTCTGTTCGTTTCCGTTTGCGGAAGCAGGTTCATTTGCCATTTTCAGTCTCCTTGTCAATTGCTCCCTTTTGATCTCTCGACTCCGAGGATCTTCAGCCTGAGCTGGCCGGACGGAGTGTCGACGGTGACGATGTCGCCGACGACCGCGCCGATCATAGCCGAGCCGATGGGAGATCTGTCGGATATCCTTCCGAGCAGGGGGTTGGCCTCGTTAGTGCTGACGAGGCTGTATTCGATCTCCTCGTCGCCGTCGATATCGAGCAGTTTGACCGTCGTTCCGAGGTTGACGACGTCGGATTTGATCTCCGATTCGTCGATGACCCGACCGTGATTGATCAGCTCCTCGAGCTCGGTGATGCGCGCCACGACCTTCGCCTGCTCGTTTTTTGCCTCGTCGTATTCGCTGTTCTCGGAGAGGTCGCCGAACGATCTCGCCTCCGCGAGACTCTTCTTGACCTCCTCGAGCTTCGTCCCTTTAAGGTATGCGAGCTCGTCGGTCAGCGCTTTGAAGCCTTCCGCTGTATAGAGGGTGATTTTTTCTTCTTTGTTTTCCATTTTTTCTTTCACCTTTCGTCGTTTGATTATGTGCGATCAGTCGGCGTAGAACGACGCGACCGCCGCCGCCAGCTGATTGTCTTCTTCGTCAGTGATCTTGTAGATATTCTTTTCCGCGGCTTCCTCGTCAAGCTCCTCCTCGATATCGGGAACGATCCCGACCTCGTGGTAGCTCTCGGAGAACGGCGGCTTGAAAAGACGGTACGTGACTGAGAGCGCGTCGCCGTCGCTCAGCCCCTCCGTGAGCTGCATACATCCTTTGCCGTAAGTCGTCGTCCCGACCACCTTCGCGAGGCCGTAGTCCCTCAGCGCGGCGGTGAACAGCTCCGCGGCGCTCGCCGTCATGCCGTTCACGACGACCGCCATCGGGACGCTGACGCAGTCGGCGTCCGAATCGTACTGCTCGACGAGCTTGTCGTCCTTGTCGAAGATCCTGATTATCGGGCCCTCCGGCAGCAGGTAGTCGAGCGAGCCGACGACCGACCGGAGCTCTCCTCCGGGGTTGTACCTGAGGTCGATTACGATCTTGTCGCATCCTTTCCCGAGAAGCTCTTCAAACGCCGCCTTCATCTGTTCCGGGGTGCCGCCGTCAAATCCGAGGATCCTGACGACGCCGACCGAGGAGTCTTCCGAGTACACGCGCGAGAGGACGTTGAGGTTGACGTATTCGCCGCGCGTTATCCTCATATCGATCTCTTCGCCGCCGCTTCTTTCAACGGTGAAGACGGCCTCCGTGCCGGCTTTGCCGCGCAGCTTCGAGAGCGCGACGTAATACCCGAGATCGGTGACGGATTCCTTTTCCTCTCCCACGTAAACTATGACGTCGCCGATCCTGAGCCCGGAGCCGTCCGCGGGGGAATCGGGGAAGACGCTCACGACCTCGAGCCCTCCGACGTCGGAGTTGTAGATCACGCTGATCCCTATCCCTTCTCCGCTTCCCGTCATCTCGTCGATATATTCCTCGTATCCCTCGCTGTCGTAGTAGTCCGCGTAGGGATCGCCCGTGGCGTAGATGTAACCGGCTATAACTCCTTTGAGGAGAAGGTCGTCGTCGAGTTCGCCGATATAGAGCCGTCTGAACTCCGAGTCGATCTCGGAGAGCTTCTCCGACGCGCGGCTGACGAAATCGCCGTCCGCCGTTTTGCCGTCTTCCGAAGGGACGCCGCTCTCGGCGGAGGTCCCGGCTTCAGCCGCTTTTTCGTTTCTGTAAATCCCCGAGGTTATCACCGCGGTCACCTGAAACGTGACGAGACACGCGATCAGGATCGAAGCGACGAAAACCGGGATCGAAATCCTTTTTCCAGACATTTGTCAATAAAGTCCCTTCAGGATCTTAATAAAAGAGGGATGTGGGATCGACGAGCTCGCCGTTGACCCAGTATTCAAGGTGGAGGTGATCGCCGTAGGCGTTGCCGGTCTGACCGACCGTTCCGAGCACGTCGCCCTGCCCGACGGGAGTGCCGGCTGAGACGTATCTCGTCGTCATGTGGGCGTAAAGGGTCGAGTACCCGCCGCCGTGGTCGACGAGGACGTAGTTCCCCCAACTGTAGTGAAATTCGCTGCGAACGACCGTTCCGCCGTTGCAGGCGCGGATGGGAGTGCCTCCCGGGGCGGGGATGTCGATCCCGCGGTGAAAGCCCTCAAGACCGTACGACGGGATATTTCTGTATCCGAACCCGGACGAGATCGTTGTAAAGCCGTCGAGCGGCCACAAATACGTACCGTCGCCGTAGTGGACGGTCGGCTGTTCCGCTTCGCGCTGCTTCATGAGCTCCTGGAGTTCCGCGGCTATCTTCTCTTCCTCTGCGGCGTAGTAAGCGTACGTCCTTTCAAGCTCCTCCTTGTCGGTGCTCAGAGAATTGATGAGGGCCTGACTCGAATTTGAGAGGTCGTTGAAATACGCCTCGGAGCTGTGAAGCTCGTCGATCGTGTTCGCCTGCGCCGTTTTCGCCGCCTCGAGCTCGTCTCTCGCGGCGAGGAGCGCCGCTTTCGCGTCGCGCAGCTCTCCCATGACCCTCTTGTCGTACGCGAGGATCGAGGAGACGCTGTCGTAAAGCGTCAGGAATTCGGAAACGCTTCCGGCGCTGAGAAGGAGAGAGAGATACGAGAAGGAGCCGTCGTCCGCGATGGAGACCATACGCTTTTTGAACTTCTCTCTTCTGTCCTCGATTATCTCGTTCTGCTTCAGTATCTCCGCTTCCTTGTCGGCGATCTTGACGTCGAGCTCGGCGATCATATTCTCGGCGAGATACATTTTCTGATATGTGATCTCGAGCGATTCGTCGATCGAACGTTTATAGTCTACCGCCTGACTCAGGTCGTTTTGTGTCGCATTGATCCTTTCCGCCGCTTCCTCCTGCTTTTTTTTGAGATCGTTCATCTGCTCCTCGTAGGAGGCGATCTTCGAATCGGTCCCCTCCGCCGCCGAAGACGGCGTGACGAGACAGGAGGCGATCGTCGCCGCGGAAAGCGCAAGCGCGATCAGACAGACTCTGAATTTTTTCTTTTTCATAAACGGGACCCTCCTTTGACGGAGCGGGACAAACGCGTCTCCGTCAGGTGTTCAGGTGCTTGGCAATCGAGATCAGACTCCCTATTATACCGGTAAGGATGCCGATGCCGAGGAATCCGAGAAGGATGAGCGTGTTGTAAGGCGAGATGTTGACCGTCGTGATGACCTGGGTCATATCGCCCATCTGTCTCGTAACGACGGAGTAAGCGCCCTTCACGATGAAGAACGAAATAACGGCGGACACCGCGCCGATCAGCACGCCCTCGATGATGAAGGGAAGGGTGATGAACCATTTCGACGCGCCGACGTAGCGCATTATCTCGATCTCGCGTTTGCGCGAGGAGAGCGCGAGCTTGATCGTGTTGACGATTATGAACAGACTGACGACGAAGAGGATGATGAGGAACCACAGGAAGATCATCATGACCGTGTTCTTGAAGTTCTCGATCTTCTTCGCGAGATCGTATCTGTTCGTCAGCTTTCTGACGCCGTTCAGCTGTTTGAGCTGCATTTCGAGCTCGGGGACCTTCTTGTTGTCCTTGTAGGTCACCTCGAAGGAATCGGAAAGCGGGTTTTCCTCGTCGGTGATGTCCTCGTAGGCGTCGTAATCCTTTTTGATCGCGGCGAGCCGTTCCGCCTTCGTCGTGTGCGTCACTTCCTCGACGTTGTCAAGCGCCCTGATATCGCGTTCGAGCGCCTCGAGCTCTCCGGCTCCGGCGTCAAAGTTGCTGAAGACCTCGATCTTGTTCATGACGCCGAAGTTCTCGAGGTTGACGTCGATGTTGTAAACGAGGAGCGAGAAACCGCCGATAACGACGAGACAGCTCATGAGCACCGCGACCGACGCGAACGTCATGACGCCGTTGCGCTTCAGCGATTTGAGCGCCTCGAGGATGAAATAGAAGGGATTATATCTTCTCATTCGTACGTCCCTCCCACCTTGTCTTCGACGATCACGCCGTCTTTTATCATTATGACGCGCTGCTTGTAATAATTGACAAGCTCTCTCTCGTGGGTGACGACGATCACCGTCTTGCCGAGCTTGTTGATCTTCATAAGCAGGTTCATGATCTCAAGGGACATCTGCGGGTCGATGTTTCCCGTCGGCTCGTCGGCGATGATGACCTTCGGGTTGTTCGCGAGAGCGCGCGCAAGCGCGACGCGCTGCTGTTCGCCGCCGGAGATCTCGTCGGGGAAGGAGCCGTTCTTGTCGGCGAGGTTCACCGTGTTCAGTATCGCGGGGACGCGCCGCCTGATCTTCTTGGCGGGCGTGCCGACGACGCGCATTGCGAACGCGACGTTTTCAAAGACCGTCTTGTTGGGAAGAAGGCGGAAATCCTGAAACACGACGCCGAGCTCGCGCCTGTAGTGCGGAACGCGGTAGCCGGGGATCCGGGAAAGGTCGTAGTCGCCGACGATCAGGTGACCGCTCGTCGGTTTCTCTTCTCCGAGCAGGAGCTTGGTGAGCGTCGTCTTTCCGGCGCCTGAATGGCCGACGATGAAGACGAACTCGCCGTCGTCGATGTGAAGGGAGATCCCCTTCAGCGCGACCGTCCCGTTCGGGTACGTTTTTACGACGTTTTTGAAGTCTATCATTGTATTTTCCTCATTTTTCCGGCTTCTCTGACAAAACCGGATTATAAAGCATAGCAGGGAATGAAAGAACGCGTTCCTCTCCGCTCCCGGCGACGGAAGGGGAGGGGAGTTATCTCGTTTTTCATCCCTGCAGCAGCTTATCTTTTTAATTGCGGATCAGAACTTTACGGGCTTTGTGGTGAGGTATCTCTTGACCATGAGCGCGACCTTGAAGGTTATCGCGTGATCGAACTCGCGGAGGTCGAGACCGGTGAGCTTGCGGATCTTCTCGAGCCGGTAGACGAGCGTGTTCCTGTGGACGAAGAGCTTCCTCGACGTCTCGGAGACGTTCAGGTTGTTCTCGAAGAAGCACTGGATCGTCTGGAGCGTCTCGTTGTCGAGCGCGTCGAGAGAGCCGTTCTTGAAGACCTCCTGAAGGAACATTTCGCAGAGCGTCGTCGGGAGCTGATAGATCAGTCTGCCGATACCGAGGTTCTCGTAGCTGACGATCGTCTTCTCGGTGTCGAACACTTTTCCGACCTCAAGGGAGACCTGCGCCTCCTTGTAGGAGCGGGCGAGATCCTTGATGTTGCTGACGGCGGTCCCTATACCGATCGAGACCTTGACGAACGACTCGGAGCTGAGCGTATCGGACAGACTGCGGGCGATCTTTTCGATCTCCTTGATATCCGTCCCCTGCCTCACTTCCTTTATCAGGACGATATCCTGCTCGCCGACGCTGATAACGTAGTCTTTGTTCTTGTCGGGGAAAATATTCTGCACGAGGTCGAACGGAAGCGGATCGGTCTTCGCGTGGAACTTGATGAGGAAGACGACTCTCGTCTCCTCCGCGTTGAGATGAAGCTCCTTCGACTTTATATAGATGTCGCTCGGCAGAATGTTGTCAAGGATGATGTTTTTGATGAACGAACTCTTGTCGTACTTCTCGTCGTAAAGGTTCTTGATCCCGGAGAGGGTGACGGAGAGGACGGATGCGAGCTTTTCGGCGAGCTTGTCTTCGCCCTCGACAAAGACGATGTACTCCCATTTGGAACCGGAGCCGATGGGACGGTAGGTGTAACCGGCGGACGTGACGGGCTCGGACGTATACGCCACCTCGTCGCGGACGTCCTGTCTCTGCTCGCCGATCTTCACGAGCTCGGAGCAGGCGATGATGACGCCGTTTTCGTCCAGCACGCCGATAACGCGGTCAACGGTATCTCTCATCTGATGGATGATACCTTGGAAGAGGCGGTTTGACATATGTTTCTCCTTTCAGGGGAAAGTAGTTTTGAGGTATCGTGTACCATTTTACATTATTTTTTGTGATTTTTCAATAGGTTTTGGCGTATTTTTTTATGAAATATGCGTAAAAAACGGGGTCCGTGGGTGAAAAACGGACCCGTTATCCGCGCTCCGGAACTCAAACGTCGAACTCATAGGACAGAACGGAGAGGACGGATCCCGACGCCGTTTCCGTGCGGAGGATGCGGCTCCCGAGCGAGACGGGGACGAGCCCCGCGTTTTCGGCGGCGGCGGCTTCCCCGTCCGAAAAACCGCCCTCGGGACCGATGACGACGGAGACCGTCGACGGCTTTTTGCCTTTCAGGACGTCCCTCAGCGGGACGGTCGCGCGCTCCCAGCAGAAGAGGGCGACGTCGGCTTTCGCGGCTTCCCTCAGCATATCGGTGAAGGAGAGGACGCCGCCGACCGTCGGCACGGCGCCGCGTCCGCTCTGCATGGCGGCCTCGCGGGCGATCTTCTCCCATCTTTTTATCTTTTTCGGCGCGTCCTTCGGGTCGGGACGCGAGACGCAGCGCGAGGAGACGAACGGGACGACGGACGACGCGCCGCACTCGACCGCCTTTTCGACGACGGTGTCGAAGCGGTCCCCCTTGACGGCCGCCTGATAGACGGTCGCTCCGTACGGCGGCTCTCCGACGCTCGACGACACGGAGTCGACGCGGACGGTCACCTCCGCGCCGACGCCGGTCACGGTCGAAAAAAAGTCCGTTCCGCGCCCGTCGCACAGGACGATCGGCTCTCCCGGTCTCATTCTGAGCGACGAGGCGATATGGCGCGCGTCTTCTCCCGTCACGGCGAGGACGTCGCCCGGTGACGCCGCGGCTCCTTCGATGAAAAATCTCGGCATTTGGATGACCTCCGAAGAAAAAATCCCGGGGCGCGAAGGGTCCGGGATGATATCAAAAAAGTGAGCGGGCTTGTAAGCCGGGTTCTGTACGCGCGTTTGCGCGTGACTGCCATCTATCTGCGGCGCGCGTTGCCGCGCGTCTGTATGCCACCCGCGGATGTGCCGGACCGGCACCGCGCCTGCCGTCGGGGTCCCCGGCGAACCGCGAACAGCGGTCCGTGGGGAACGGGCGGCGCGACTCCGCATACGGTGTTGCTCCGGATAGGGTTTACATTTGCACGCAGTCGCCTGCCGTGCCGGTGAGCTTTTACCTCGCCTTTCCATCTGTACCGGTCGGCGTATGCCGACTTAGGTAGGCTATTTCTGTTGCACTTTCCCGGGAGTCGCCTCCGGCGGACGTTATCCGTTATCCTGTCCTGTGGAGCCCGGACTTTCCTCACGCCGGCGCCTTTCGGCGTCCGGCACGCGGCAGCCCCACCCGCTCGTATATGATTATATATTGAACGGCGTTTTTTGTCAAGCGGGGCGCGAGTTCACAAATAATATGTTGTTTATTCCCGCGCGGTGAGGTATAATAAGAAAAAATGAAAAGAACGGAGGCGGAATATGGGACGCGGAAAGAAAAAGAAGAAGAATACCGTCAATGCGTCCGGTGCGGAAGCCGGTCGGACGGCCGAAGAGCCGGTCGGAGCGCCCGCCCCCGAAGAGGAAGCGCCCGCCGCTGACGGCGTCGCCGAAGCCGCCGCCGAAAAGACCGTCTCCGACACGCCCGGGACGGCGGACGAGCCCGCCTCGGAAGAAGCCGCCGAGCCCGCGCCGGAAGAGATCGCGCCGGACGAGCCCGCCGCGGAAGAACCCGCCGATTACGCGGCTCTCATCGAAAAGGTCACGTCGGCGGATATTAAGGACGGCGGCGCGAGCGTCGTAAGAAGAAAAAAAGGAGGGCTTTTCTCCCTCGTTCTGTATATCGCCTTCATCGGCGTTTTCATCGCCTCCGTTTTTATGCTCGGAGAGAACATCTACGCCAAATACAAAGGGTCGGTCATTTACGGCGACCTCGCCGATCAGTTCGAGAACGGCGGCGCCGCGCGCTATACGCCCCGGTCCGTTCCGAAGGCGATGATGACGATGAGCGAGAGGATCGCGAACGGCGGCGAGAGCGGAGCGGCCGAGGGCGCCGACCTCGCGCGGGTCAGGGCGTCGCTGACGTCTCTCTCGCGCACCAATCCGGAGATCTACGGATGGATCGCGATCCCCGGGACCCCCGTCAACTATCCCGTCGTCCGCGGGAGCGACAACGAATTTTATCTCGACCACGCCTACACGGGCGATTATCTGCCCGTCGGGTCGATCTTCGCGGATTTCAGCACGGCTGATTCCGTGACCGACAACGTCAATCTCGTGATCTACGGTCACAACGTGACGGACGGGTCGATGTTCGGATCGCTCTCCGACGTATTCGCCGAGCAGTCATATTTCGATTCGTGCAGGATCTATCTCTACACGATGGACGGCATCTTTACGTACAGACCGTTTTCCGTTCACGAGCCGCGCGAGGATTCCGGCTTCATCAGAACGGCTTTTTCCGGCCCCGACGACGTCGCGGCTTTCATAAAATGGCTGTCCGACGACTCCGAGTACAAGGCGGGCGACGTTGAAACGGACGGAAACTCAAAAATCCTGACGCTTTCGACCTGCACGGGATACGGGCAGGAAAACCGCTTCGCGGTCCACGCCGTCCTGATCTCGTCCGTGACCGATTGAGGATAGCCCATGAAAAACATCTACGACGTAATCTGCTGTCCCGTCTGCGGGGCGCGCCTATCGCTCGTCGGGAAATCGCTCGTCTGCGAGGGCGCGGAGAAAAGACACGTTTACGACGTCGCCTCGTCCGGGTACGTCAATCTGCTCCCTCCCGGGAGAAAGAAAAACGCCGTGACCGGCGACAGCCGCGAGCTCGTCAGGTCGAGGACCGCTTTTCTCTCGACCGGTCACTACGACGCGGTGTCCGACGCGGCGGCTCATCTCGCCGCGAAACTCGTCCGCCCGTCGGACGGGCCGTTCGCGTTCGCCGACTTCGGATGCGGCGAGGGATATCACACGTGCCGCATCGCCGGCGCGCTCGCCGACACGGGAGTCCCCGTCGTCGGCGTCGGCTTCGACGCGTCGAAATACGCGGCGGAAGCGGGCGCGAAAAGAGCCGCGAGGAGCGGATTTTCGACACTTGCATTAAACGATTCTCCGCGCGGCGCGGCTCTGTGCTTTTTCGCGGGTAATTTTTTCAGACCGCCGGTCTTTCCGTCGTCTCTCTCGTGCGTGATCTCGATGTTCGCTCCCGTCGCGTACGGCGCCGCGGACCGCGTCCTCCGCGAGGGAGGCGGGATCGTCGTCCTGATACCGGGACCCGATCACCTGATCGAAATGAGGGATCTGATCTATCCGAACGTGAGAAAAAGGGAGGAGCCCACTCCTCCGCCCGCGCCGTTCAAAACGGTCGAGCGGACCGAAACGCGGTACACGGTCCGTCTGACCGCGCGGGAGACGGTCGATCTCTTTTCGATGACGCCGTTCTCCCGGCGCGTTCCCGAGGAGGCGCAAAGACGCGTCACGGAGGCGGGCGAAATGACCGTCACCGTCGACGTTTCCGCGGATCTCATCGTCCGGGGCTGACCCCGGGGAGGAAACAGTAAAAATGAAGCTCTCGGTAATAATACCGATGTATAACGAGGAAAAAGAGGCGGCGCGCTGCGCCGGGGCGCTCGTCGAGGCGCTCGACGCCGCGATCCCCGACGCGTTCGACGACTACGAGATCGTCTTCTCCGACGACGGCTCGACCGACAGGTCGGCAGAGATCGTCGGCGCGCTCGCCGGAGATCCCGCGTACCGCCGCGTGCGGCTCGTCGGATCGGACGTCAACCGCGGGAAGGGCGCCGCGGTGCGCCGCGGAGTCCTCGCGTCGGACGGCGACGTCGTCCTTTACACGGACTGCGATCTCGCGTACGGGACCGACGTGATCCCCGAGGCGGTGAAAAAGCTCGCCGAAAGCGGGGCGGACGGCGTGATCGGATCGCGCGCCATCCATCCGGACGGGTACGCCGGCTACACGGCTATCAGAAAGGCGGCGTCGAAGATCTATCTCCGCATCCTTTCCCGGTTCGCCGGGTTTTCGCTCAGCGACTCGCAGTGCGGCTTCAAGGCGTTCCGCGGCGATCTGTGCCGCTCGCTTTTCAGAGACTGTGAAACGGACGGATGGTCGTTCGACTTCGAGCTCCTTATGAGAGCGGAGAAGAAAGGCGCGCGGATCGTCGAGACGCCCGTCAGGGTGATCCGTCACGGCGCCTCGAAGATCCGTCTTCTCGGCGACAGCGTGAAAATGCTCCGCGACGTTCGCCGCCTGAGGCGAAAGCTCTCGCGTCAGGCGTAAAAATCGTGGTTGCCGATCGAGACGACGAAAGTGCAGTTGTTCTTGATCCACAAGCTCTCCGCGATTCTCTCGTTCATGAAGAAGAGTATACCGCCGGGCGTTCTCGCGCCCTCGAGACAGAGCTTCGCCGCGCGGACGCTGTCCTCGTCCGGCTCCTGATACACCGTTCCGTTCGCGGTCGGGGTGAACTGCACCCCGTTGTTCCTGTCGAATATCACTCCGTACACCGTATCCGGGTACTCGTCGCTCTCTTTGCGGTTCATTATGACCGTCCCGACGGCGAGCTTCCCCTCGAACGATTCGCCGCGCGCCTCCGCGCTGATTATCCGCGAGAGCCAGTAGAGGTCGTCTCCGGGGTAAAAATCGCCGCCGTCCGCGAGGACGTTTTCGTCTTTCGTGAGCAGAGCGAGACTCGCCCCCTCGACCCAGCGCGTCGAGTAACCGAAAGCCGACGCTATGCGGCGGAGCGGGACGTATATCCGTCCGTCCTTCGTGAAGATCCCCTGCTCGCACGGGAGGCACCGCCCGCCCGCCTCGATCATCCGGGCGCCGTCGCGCGCGGAAAGCGTGACGCCGCGGTATGTTACGGTCGCGGTCTCCGTCTCGCCGTCCCAGCCGACGCGGGCGCCGGGCATCTCGTCGGCGAACCGGCGCAGGGAAACGTAAGTCGTGCCGGGCTGAAGGATCGTCTCGCCGAGATAAAGTCTGCCGTCGATGAACACGTGCACCTCGTTTCCGGCGGACGACGCGGCTGTCGCCGCGCACACTGCGAGAAGGACGGCGGCGACGGCCGCCGATACGATTTTTCGGAATTTCATGGTTTACGCTCCTTTCCGTTGGTTGTTTAATGATTTTACCATCCGCCGCCTTTTTATTCAACGGACAATAATTTCCTCGGAGGCAGATATGACGCGTGAGTTAATAAAAAAAGCCGCCGTTTTTGCGGTCGTTCTTTCGTTCGCCGTCTCGCTCGCCGGCTGTTCGTGGCCGACGCTTCCGTCGTGGAGGACCGGCGAGACCGGAACGGAGACGGAGACGGCGGAGCCATCCGGGGCCGAGACCGAGAGAGAGCCCGTTATCGTCCATACGCACGATCCCGACAACGAGCTCCGGGCGCGGGTCTGGCTCGAAGAGGCGCCGGGCGGCGACCTCGACGGAGCGGACGTGTTCTTCACGGGTCCGTCGGTCGGCGCGCTTTCCCCGGACGGCGCGTCGTATATATCAAAGGAGATAAAGAAGAGGAACGACGCGGTCGAGGCGAAGCTGAACGTGAAGCTGAACTTCGCCGAGGCGGACGCCGCCTCGATGTACGCGGACGCCGCGGCGTCCGTCGCGTCGGGGATGTACTACACCGACGTCATGCTCCTGCCGATATCGTCCGTCGGACAGTTTTACTCCGGCGGCTGTCTTTTCAATCTGTCGTCCCTGCCGTTTTTCGATCTCTCAAAGCCGTATTTCAATCAGAGATCGGTGAAGGCTCTCTCTCCCGGAAACTACTGTCTCGGTTTCGCCTCCGACGCGTACCCGCTTCTGCGGGAGACGCCCGCGCTCTTTTACAACCGCGCGGCGGAGGGGGACGATCCCGGCGCGCTCGAGAGAGCGGCGAAGGACGGGACGCTGACGTGGGATCTCGTTCTTGCGGCGGCGGAGACGGGCGCCCTGCTTTTGGGCGAAGACGCGTACGCCGTCAGCGTCGGGAATCCGACGGCGACGTTCCCGCAGACCGTTTTCATCAGCGAGACGGGAAGAATAATCACGACGACGCCCTCCGTTCCCGCCGTCGGGTACGTTCCGGAGTGGCTCTGGGCGACGGCGTCCGTGGTCGGCAGGATCTCGGCGTCGGCGCCCGCGACGGACGAGGGAGCTGAACTCTTCAAAAACGGCAAGGTCGCTTATCGGATCGAATACGTGAAAAACGCCGTCGCCATGAACGGGGAGGCGGAGTTCGGCGTCGTTCCGCTTCCGAAAGCCACGGCGGAGAGCGATTACCGCGCTCTCGTGTCGCCCTACTGCCCCGTCTTCACGGTGATAGCGGGGACGAAGAACAGCGCCGAGATCTCTCTCGTCCTGTCCTCTCTTTCGGCGGCGTCGTACGGCGTGATACCGGAGCATTACGTCGACGAGACCATCGTTTCCTCGATGAGGGACGACAAGTCGGGCGATATGCTCGATCTTATCTCGAAGACGGCTGATTTCGACTTGTCCGCGGCGTTCTCGGGGTCTTCATCCGCCGTCAGCGCGGCGTTCAACTATATCGGACAGGCGTCGTCCGGCTCGGGCGGCAGCTTTGAGGACGTCGCCGCCGCGGCGAACGAATGGCTCGCGGAAACGTTCGGATAACGGACGAAAAAAACGCAGGAAACGCACAATCAAAACAGGCTCCGCTGCGGTGTACTTCGTAAAGAAGTACACCGCAGCTAAATTCGCCGCGAGCGGCGAGCTGAATTATGCTTCGCATAGGGTAACTCTTGTTACCCTAGCTAAATTCGCTCCGCGAGCTGAATTCGGCTTCGCCGAGCTTGCAAGCGAATTTAATTCAGCTGCCGCAAAGCGGCAATTCAGCTGATTTATACATCGTTCCCGCGTCGGAACGGTTAAGACGACCTGAAAGAGAATAACCCACTATGACGTCTTTCAATAATCGAAAGACTTCATAGTGGGTTTGTTTCTTCCTTACGTAACCTCTCCCCGTTCCGGGACCTTTTTATATCGCTTCAGATTTCCTCAAAAACGATCTCCGCCTCTGCGTTGATCTCGCCGTTTTCCTTGACCGTTCTGACGTAGTGGACGCCGTCGAGCTCGGCGTGGTAGATCTTCAGGGTACACCCGACGGGCGCCTCGGAGCGGAAGCAGAGCCCCATCGAGACGGCGCGGCGTCCCTTCATCGGAGCCGCCCATCCGCAGAGGATATCGGGATATTTCGCGTTGTTCATGTGACCGTTGACGTCGGCGTCGGCGTATTCGACGACGCGCTCGCCCGCGAGGCGCATCGGAAGGTCGTCCGGGATGCGGAAGCGCGTCGGCGAGTCGAGCTCGAGCGGCTCGTCCTCCGAATAGGCGAAATCGAACTCTCCGACGCGGTGGATCTTGCGGTCGGCGACGCCGACGAGCGCCCAGCAGGACGCCGCCTCCGCCATTATCATCCCGCCCCGCGTGATGCGGTAACAGCGGTTGAAGATCGCGCCGTGCGACGGCGTCGTCCACGTCTCCGACTCGATCAGATCGTGCGAGCGGAGCGGATCGTACAGGGAGAGGCGGATGCGCGAGATCACGAAGGCGAGCCCGCGGCCGAGGAGCTCGTTGTACGACGGGCCCTCGCCCTCCATCTGACAGTTCGCCGTGTCCTGCATATAGCGGAGCACCCCGGACGCGCTGACGACGTTGTTGATATCCGTGTCGGACGCGTTGATCTTATATTTTTCGATCCATTTCATGAGCATTCTCCAAAACACCGGGGGTTTTGTCCCCCGGTGCTTTCTGTTTTTTTGTCGGATTAAAGGGTGTTCGCGGAGCCGAGGACGCAGTCGATCTTGTGAGCGACCATCTTCTTGACCTCGTCGCGGGCGACGGAGAGGTATCCTCTCGGGTCGAAGATCTCCGGAGACGCCTTGAGGACGCGGCGGATGCCGGCGGTCATCGCGAGGCGGATATCGGAGTCTATGTTGATCTTGCAGACCGCGAGCTTCGCCGCCTGACGGAGCATATCCTCGGGAACGCCGAGAGCGCCGTCAAGATTGCCGCCGCAGGCGTTTATCTCGTCGACGAGCTCGGGGATGACGGAGGAAGCGCCGTGAAGGACGATCGGGAATCCCGGAAGGATCTGCATGATCCGCTCGAGGATATCGAAGCGGAGGCGCGGAGTCGTGCCGGGCTTGAACTTGTACGCGCCGTGGCTCGTGCCGATCGCGATGGCGAGAGAGTCGACGCCGGTGCGGGAGACGAATTCCTCGACTTCCTCGGGGCGGGTGTACGACGAATCCTCGGCCTTGACCTTGACCTCGTCCTCGACGCCGGCGAGTCTGCCGAGCTCGCCCTCGACGACGACACCCTTGTCGTGCGCGTAGTCGACGACTTTCTTCGTCAGGGCTATGTTCTCCTCAAAAGGATGATGCGAGCCGTCGATCATGACGGAGGTGAAGCCGGAGTCGATGCACGCCTTGCAGATCTCGAAATCCGCGCCGTGGTCGAGGTGGAGTGCGAGGTCGATGCCGGTGTCCTCAACGGCGGCGTTCGCGAGTGCGCGGAGATAGACGGGCTTCGCGTACTTTCTCGCTCCGGCGGAGACCTGAAGAACGACGGGCGATCTTCTCTCCGCCGCCGCCTCGGTGATCGCCTGGATGATCTCCATATTGTTGATGTTGAAGGCGCCTATGGCGTACCCTCCCTCGTAGGCCTTGCGGAACATTTCCTTTGTCGTAACGAGTGCCATTTTTACGGTCCTTTCATATTTGTGAGCCGCAGCGCGGCTTTGACTTTTTACGTATATATTTTATCCCACGCCGACGGAAAAATCAACCGTTTGCGCCATTTTTTTCGCTCTTCGGCCTCCCTTTTCGGATTATGGGTAAAACTGCATAAAAGCGAAAGATAATCTTGCCATCTTTGTTATAATATGCTATAATGGTAGACGAAAAAAAACGCCTTCCCCGGGAAGGCGGATTAAACGACCGAAAGGAAACAAGATATGGCAAAGAACAGACTCATCGGTGATTATCCGGTAATCGGCATCCGTCCGACGATCGACGGACGCCGCGGAGCGATCAAGGTCAGGGAATCCCTCGAGGATCAGACCATGAACATGGCGAAAGCCGCCGCGAAACTCTTTGAGGAGAATATCAGATATACGAACGGAGAGCCCGTGAAGGTCGTTATCGCCGACACGACGATCGGCCGCGTCGCCGAGAGCGCCGCCTGCGCCGACAAGTTCAGAAAAGCCGGCGTCGACATCACGCTCACCGTCACCCCCTGCTGGTGCTACGGCTCCGAGACGATGGATATGGACCCGAACACGATCAAGGGCGTATGGGGCTTCAACGGCACGGAGCGCCCGGGCGCGGTCTACCTCGCGTCCGTTCTCGCGACTCACGCGCAGAAGGGTCTCCCGGCGTTCGGCATCTACGGCCACGACGTACAGGATATGGACGACGCCTCGATCCCCGACGACGTCAGGGAAAAGCTGCTCCGGTTCGGACGCGCCGCCGTCGCCGTCGCGACGATGAGAGGCAAATCGTATCTCCAGATCGGCTCCATCACGATGGGTATCGGCGGCTCGATCATCGACTCGAAGTTCATCGAGGATTACCTCGGGATGAGAGTCGAGTCCGTCGACGAGGTCGAGATCATCCGCCGTATGTCGGAGGGCATCTACGACGAGGCTGAATATCAGAAGGCGCTCGCCTGGACGAAGGCGAAGTGCAAAGAGGGCTTCGACAAGAATCCTCCGGGACTGCAGAAGACGAGAGAAGTCAAGGACGAGCAGTGGGAGTTCGTCGTCAAGATGATGGTCATCATCAAGGACCTCATGAACGGCAACCCGAACCTGCCCGCCGGCAGAGAAGAGGAAGCGGTCGGCCACAACGCCATCGCCGCCGGTTTCCAGGGTCAGAGACAGTGGACCGACTTCTACCCGAACTGTGACTTCGCCGAGGCGCTCCTCAACACGTCGTTCGACTGGAACGGCGTCCGCGAGCCCTATATCCTCGCTACCGAAAACGACGTTCTGAACGGTCTCGGAATGCTCTTTATGAAGCTCCTCACCAACCGCGCTCAGATCTTCGCCGACGTCCGCACGTACTGGTCGCCCGAGGCGGTCAAGCGCGCCACCGGCTACGATATCGAGGGCAAGGCGAAAGAGGCGGGCGGCTTCATCCACCTCATCAACTCCGGCGCGGCTTGTCTCGACGCCTGCGGCGAAGTTACCGACGAAGAGGGCAACCACGTCATGAAGCAGTGGTTCGACATGACCGATGAGGACTGCGAGAAGATCCTCGCCGCCACCACGTGGAACCCCGCCGACCTCGGCTACTTCCGCGGCGGCGGATATTCCTCCCGCTTCGCTACGCGCGCGGAGATGCCCGCGACGATGATCCGTCTCAATCTGGTCGACGGTCTCGGACCGATGCTCCAGATCGCGGAGGGCTGGACCGTTCATCTCCCCGAGGAGGTCAACGATATCCTCTGGAAGAGGACGGACTACACCTGGCCGTGCACCTGGTTCGCTCCGCGCACCACCGGTCAGGGCGCGTTCAAGACCGCTTATGACGTGATGAACAACTGGGGAGCCAACCACGGCGCCATCAGCTACGGTCACATCGGCGCGGACCTCATCACGATGTGCTCGATGCTCCGCATCCCCGTCGCGATGCACAACGTCCCCGAGGA
>JAFSWB010000077.1 GCA_017444735.1 Clostridia bacterium
CGCCCTCAAGCTCGCGCAAGCGAATTCAGCTGAGCGAAGCTCAATTTAGCTGTGCGAAGCACAATTTAGCTCGCCGCAGGCGAATTCAGCTTCGGCGCGGCAAAGAAAATATAAAATACTTCCTTATCACGCCGCGCCGAACCCGAGGGAGGCGTTTTTTTACCCGCTCAGAGGCGGGAAAACGGCAAAATATATTCAATTATTCCTCTTTTACGCCTTGACTCCGATCTTTGCGTTATGGTAGAATAATCCGTGGAAAACAACAGAACAGAAAGGGAAAACACATGAAACTCGGAATTATCGACGGTTACACCAAAGACAGATTCGAATACGTCAAGGGACTCGGTCTCGACTTTATCGAAGTCTGCACGAACTTTGACCCCGAGAGCGAGGATTTTATCGCCGCTCACAAGGAGATCAAATCGCTCATTAAGGAATACGACCTCCCGATCCTCTCGGTCGGACGCTGGAACGCGAACGTCATCGAGAACAACGCGATCCGCCGCGAGACGGTCGACATGATGAAAAAGGAGATCGAGGTCGCCGCGGACATCGGCTCGCCCGTCTTCAATCTCGGCGTAAACAGAGATCGCGAACAGTCTCTTCTCCGCAACTTCAATCTCGCCGCTGAATACCTCTCCGAGATGCTCGAATTTGCGAAAAAGCTCGGGATCACCCTCGCGCTTTACAACTGCGATTGGGCTAACTTCCTTTGCCGCGACAAGACGTGGGACGTCATCCTTTCCGAGTTCCCGGATCTTATGATAAAGTACGACTGCTCGCATCCCTACGAGGCGAACGAGGACTACCTCACCGAGCTCGTCAAGTGGGCTCCCCGCGTCGCGCATATGCACGTAAAGGGCGTTCTCAAAGTAAACGGCGAGGGTCTTGACGATCCGCCGGCGGGGATCGACGATCTCCCGTGGCCGAAGATATTCGCGATCCTTTATCGCGCCGGATATGACAAAACGCTCTCGATCGAGCCTCACTCCGGCGTATGGCAGGGCGAGCTCGGCGAACGCGGAGTTGAGTTCACTGTCAATTATATTAGACAGTTTATCCTCAGATGAATTTGCGAAAAAGAGAGCCGTCCGGACGCCCGGACGGCTCTCTTTTTTTATTTCGCTCTCGGCTTCAGCACCGTCATCTGACCGGGATACAGCCATATCCCGTCCCACGGGTCGTCCGTCGTGCCGAGCGTGTATTCCATCAGCGTCGAGCCGTTGAACATCACCTCGAAAAGCGAGTATTTTTCCCGGTCGAAGACGGGGCGGAAGACGCCCTGCTCGGTCTGCGACGGATTGACGACGGCGATATACTCCTCGCCCGTCTCCCGGTCGGAGAAAAACGAGACGATCGCGTCGGGACCGTCGACGCGGGCGAGAAACGGGCGCGCCCCCTCCGGCAGCTTTCCGAATCCCGCGTGATCGCGCTGTGAGAAAAACGCTTCCCTGAACCGCAGGCGCATCATGAGCTCCCCGAAGTGGTCGGCGAAGCGGCGGTTGGCGTGAAGGAACGGCAGAAAAGACGCCGTTCTGTAGCCGTATTCGTCGATCGGCGAGCCGTGATAGTTCGGGCCGTGGGGCCTGTCGTAGAGGCGGAACCAAACGATCCCGCGGCTCCCGAGCGCCGCGGCGACGGTGATCTGCCACATGAACTGGTATTCGGTCGGAACGGCGTGCGTGTAGTGCGCGCTCGAAAGCTGGGTGTTCCATACGTCGACGCCCGCCGCGTCCGCCGCCGCGCGGAGAGGAACGATCTCGCGGTAGAACGATTCGATCCCGCGCTCCGTCCCGTCGACCTGGTCGTAGTGACCGTAGCTGAATATCGAAAATCCGGTCTCGCGGGCGAAATCGGCGAGCCATTTTCCGAACGGCTTCCCGCCGAATTCCTCCTCCGGCACGAGGTCCATCCCGCCGTGGAGATTGAGATACGGCTCGTACTCCGGGGCGATCTCTTTCATCATTTTTACCGTCTCGACGGCGGCGCGGAACGCATCCTCGCCGCTCGGCTCGTCGCCGGCGTACACGCCGAAAAGAGCCGGGTGGCGGTAGATCCGGAAAAGCTCTTCGAGGCGTCGCCTCACCTCGTCCTTCCCGAGACGGAGAACGTCGTGATATTCGACGCCCTCAATGGACAGGATCAGCTTGATACCCGCCTTTTCCGCCTCGTCGAGGAAGGGAAGAAGCGCATCGTGCGGATCGTTTTCCCAGCTCAGCATCGGCGCCATTGCGACCGTGAGACCGAGCTCCGCCCACGTTTTTACCTCGTCCGGCGTCATTCCGTCCCCGTACCGTCTGTAATTCCAGAACGAGATCGGGAATTTCTTCGCCGAGGCGTCTTTTGCGGGCTTCATTGAGATAAAACCTCTGTCAAGAGCGCTGCTGAATTCTTTCGTCTTGCCGTTTTCCATACTTTCTCCCCTTTTCCGTCTTCATTAAATAACGTCATTTAATTGTACCAAAGCCGGCGGCTCCGTGTCAAGAGCGTCGGTTTTTTCAATATTTACATAAAGTTTACAATTAAAAAATCAATAAAAACGCCGTTTTTTTTCGGTTTTTTCTTGACTTATCGCGTCCGATGTGATAGAATCGAAAGACCAAGGTGTATTAATATATATATAAAATTTATTTTTCAAACACCGCGCCCGCGCGATCACGCGCGCGGGGCGGCGCGTATAATGTGGAAAGAACGACGGATCATTTGACAGACTGGAGAGTTTACAATGGTTTTATCAGGCGGAAAACGAAAAAACGGAAGGTTTCGGTCGGATCGCCTCCGGAGTCCGGAGGCGTCGGCGGGAACGCATACATATACGGACGGAAAGGAGAGTGCGGCAATGAGAAAGCTGAAGGAAAGACGCGGCGTGACGCTGGCGGAAGCCCTGATAGTGGTGGGGATACTGATCATCGTTATGACGATCGCCTTTATCGCGGTCTGGAATTATCAGCGGTCGATGCATCAGCTCGAGTATGACGGTATAGCGAAAGAAATATTCATCGCCGCGCAGAACCACCTAACCGACGCGGACGTTCAGGGATTCCTCAAAAAGGGGACGGGCGACGCTCTCGGCAATAAAGAAAGCGAGTCCGATCCGAGCTCGAACGTCTATTACTTCATCGTCGGCGGCTCCGGCGCTGCGTATACGAGTCCCGTCGACGAGAACTCGCTGATCAGTCTGATGCTTCCGCTCGCTTCGGTCGACGAGACCGTCCGCCTCGGAGGCAGTTACGTGATCCGGTATCAGAAAGATCCCGCGCAGATCCTCGACGTGTTCTATTCTCCGAAAGCCGGCAGATACGCCCACGTATACACGGCGGACGAATATGAGAGACTTTTCAGCGATCCCGATTACCGCGGCGACGGAAAGAAAGCGGATCGCCGCAACTACAGCGGAGCGATCCTCGGTTATTACGGCGGGGTCGAGGCGCAGAATCTCACCCCCGTCGTCATCAACAAGCCGACGATCGAGCTCGTCAACGCCGAGCGCCTTTACGCGAAGATCACGCCGGAAAACGTTCTCGGCGATTCAAATAAGATACAGATCAAACTGATCGTCACCGGAAAGACGAGCGGAAACAGCAAGGTCGTACCGATAATATCGGCGGACGGATCGAAAGCGGATAGGGTCGATATGGTCGACGACGGGGGCGGCAATGTTTACTACACGGTTTCCCTTGACGATATAACGAAGGCGAACGGATCGTTCAGCCACCTATTCTGCCAGGACAATTCCGGAGACTACACCGAATCATCGGGATTTTCCGGCGAGGCGCTCATCCCCGGCGAGGATATCGAGGTAAAAGCGATCGCGTTTTCCAACGAGGTACCCTCTAACATAGCGGCGAGCGGCGTCAGGACGGCGAACAGTCTCTTCGCCGACGAAACGGTCGTCAACGACGGCACGGCGAGCGCCGCGGTCATCAAAAACATAAGGCACCTTGAAAATCTCGATCACAGAGTGTCCGGAATTCCGCAATATCCGTCGACAGCCACGGAGAGGGTGAAGTTCGACAAAGCGGAACAGACGACGGATATGTCGTGGCGCGAGTTCAAGGAGGCGATCGACGGGGCTCATCCCGAGAACGTGTCGATCTTTATGAACGGATCGACGGCAGCCGCTACCGGCGGGGGAAATTATCTTCCCGTCGAGGCGCCGGCAAGCCTCGAATACAACGGCAGCTCTCACAGGATCTCGGACGTTACGGTCAGTACGGCCGGCGACGCGGGACTCTTCTCGGAGCTTGTCAACGGAGGCGTCAAGAATCTCGAGCTTGTCGACTTCGATATCGAGTCGACGGGCGGCGCGGCGGGCGCTCTCGCGGGCAAATCCATCACTTCGAGCTCGTCGATCTCCGGCATACTCGTCCGCAATACGATCACCGATTCCGACGCCGGTCTTGAGATCACCGGCAAAACGAGCGCCGGCGGAGTCATCGGTCAGATGATCGGCGGAAAGCTCGAATGCTGCGGCGCGGCGGTCTACGTCAAAGCGACGGGGGCCGACACAAACGATGACGGAATAATTGACGTGGGCTCGGCGGGCGGCCTTGCCGGCATGCTCGACAGGGTCAGCGTCGAGAGCTGTTACTCCGGCGGCCACACGAAGGACGGCGGCTATCTCACGACCGAATCGGGCGAAGCCCGCGTCAACGTGACCGGTCCGATCAGCGCCGGCGGCCTGATCGGGGAATCGCTCGGAACCACGGTCGCGTATTCGTACTCAACCTGCTCGGCGAAGGGCGCCGCGGCGGGAGGCCTCATCGGATCGGCGGCGGTCGGAACACAGAACGGAGCCGAACGCGACACTTCCGTTACCGGCTCCTACGCGACGGGCCTCGTGACCGGAGACAGCGGCAGCGTTGTCGGCTCGTTCGTCGGAAAGCTCCGCGTCACCGCTGGGGCGAATGTCGGAACGCTCTATTCGGACAACAGCTATTTCGGAGCCGTGACGAACGACCTCCGGTCGACGGGAAGCAGCGATTCGGCTGTCACCGCGACGCCGTTCGACACGGACGTCGAGAGCTATAACAACTTCGCGTATAAAACCAATTACAGGGTCGGCGGAAACGACGCTTCCCCCGCTTACGCATACGACGACTGGCTCGTGTTCGAGTTCGGCGGGAGAACGGATATGCCCACGATCAAAAAGATCGCCCCGTCGTCGACCCAAACCGACGACTGGCCCGAATATTTGAAGGACAAACACTGGGGCGACTGGCCGTCACCGGAAACGAAGGTCGTCAACGAAAAAACGACGGCCCCCTGACCTGAAACAGACGGCGACTGACTGAAGCGATAACACGGAGGAAATTGACATATGGTAACGATCGGCAAGAAAATTCTTTCTTTCCTGTGCGCGGTCTCCATGCTCTTCTCTGGCATGGGAGGCCTGGCGTTTTACGCCGCCGCGGAAAGAGCGCCCATAACTTTAAGAAAGGAGCTCACGGCGTCGGACGGCAAAGTCTGGGAGATTTCGGTCGATTTTGAAGTCGAACGGAACGAAGAAGACGGCACGTACGACTTCCCCGAAGGTCTGGAACTGTGCGTCTGCGAGTTGCCCGAGCCCGATCCGGACGATCCGTCCGGGGATGAACAGGCGGCGGACGACGCGGCGGAAGACGAAACGAATATTCCGGCGGAACAAACGGAAGCCGTCGCAGTCGAGGCGATCGAACCCGAGACAGAGGTTCCGATTGCGAAAACGGATGCGGAAGAAGTCAAAGAGACCGAAGATCTCTCTGACTCCTTTGTCGCGCCTGCGGATGAAAACAACGAATCCGAAAAAGCGGACGGCGAGAACGAGGAACAGACCGGAACCGAGGTCGGAAGCGAGACCGTTGACGAGGCTGAGGATTCCTCCGCCGAAGCCGTCGAAGCGGAACCCGCCGAAGAAGTATCGGAAACCGAACCCGCCGCGGAAACCGAACCCGCCGGGGAAGATGCAGCCGAAGAGATCCCCTCCGAAGAACGGATAACCGAAGAAGTTCCCGCCGCTGACGCCGAACAGCCGACGGTCGAATTTGAATACACATACGAGGAATACGTTGAAAAAACCGCCGAGGCGCTTAATAAAGAGCCCGAGGAGTTCAACAATATCCACGTTTTCGATATTTGCCTCCGCGACCCCGCGACGGGCGAGGAGTGGCTGCCCGAAGGCTCCGTAAACGTCTCGATCCGTCTTCTTGAAGACGAATTTGAGGAAGACGAGCGCGTCGGCGTCGTCCACTTCACACAAAAGAAAGAAGACCGGAATGGCGGTTATCCCGTACCCGTAACGGACGAGGAAAAGACCGAGCCGGAGGTCCTCGACAGCGCGCTCAACGACGGCAGGATCGAGTTCGAGACGGACGGATTCTCCGTCTACGTCGTCGTCTCACACGAGGGCGGCGAGGTCGTCGATAACCCCCGTGTCGAGTTCCATTACATCGATCCCGTTTATACCGAGAGCGCGTCGAATCCGGGCGAATATTCCGCCTCTCCGTATCAGTTTGTCAACAAGGCGGGCACCTATCAGGTGACGCAGATCGTCAAGGACGGCGAGACGCTCGAGATGATCGCCAACCCGCCGAACAAAAAAGACACGAACGGAAACGAAGCAAGTTACTTCTACGGATGGTACACCGTCAGTCTGATAGAGGATACCACCGCGTGGAACGGTTCCGCGTGGAACGGAACGATCACCTATACGTGGCCCGACCCGAAGAAGGTCGACGACGAGATCCCGATGACGCTGACTCCCGATCCCGCCAACGGAAGCGGCGGATATAAAGTGGGCGACGAAGTCACGTGGACGGTCGGAGAGACGAGCGAGACTGCGGTTCTTGACGATACCGGCACGGCGCACGTTTACCTCGTGCCCTTGTACGCTGATTTCTACTTTGTCAACTTCCACATGGGCAACAAGGAAGCCTCCGACGGTCTGAAGAACAACCTTCTGACCCGCCGTCTGGTCGTTTTCGGAACGAGAAACGAGACGGAAATGCGCATCGGCGACGTTATGTGCCCGAGCCCGGACCCGGCGCACCAGATATTCTCCGGATGGGAAACGATCACCGCGGGCGGTGAACGAGACGTTTTCTATGCGACGGTCGACAACTCCGGGAACGAGATCGACTCTTCACCGGGCAGCAACGGGTATTATATCACGGTTTTCAAGGCGGGAAGCGCGGCGTCGAGCATCGACCTGTATCCCGTCTTCGCGGAGGCGCGCTGGGTCAACTTCAACGTCGGCGTCAGCGGCAACGGAGCGAGATACGTTCCGTCGGCTTATAATCTGACGAATGACGTCGAAGGAAACGGGACCGCGTTCGATTCGCTCCCTACGAGCGTACGCGAAGGCTACGACTTTAACGGATGGTACGTCAACGCCGCCATGCCCGAAAACAATATCCTGAATCTCGACGGCGAATACGATCTCGAGGTCGTCTCAGGCGGATCGACCGTTACCACCCACTATACTCAGGCGATCCGGCTGACGGACGGGAGCGGTAATTTCGTATCCGACGTGAAGGGAAAAGTATTCTGGATCGACGATCCGGCGGCCGAGTCCGTTAAGTGCGGAACTTCTCTCCCTGACGGCAAAGAGAAGATCTTTGAGATAACGGCTGACGGAAAGCTCTATACGTACAAAGCGCTCGACTCACTCAACGTCGCCGCAAAGTGGGATCCTCACGTGGTCGAGTATACCGTTATTTACTGGCTGCAAAACGCGAACGACGACAACTATTCTCTGATGTACTACAAAAAGATGTCGGGCGTCGCCGGTACGATGACGGAGGCGGCATGGAACCAGCAGTCCGATACTGCGAAGGATCCGGAGACGGGAGCGGACTATTCTCCTTACGATAAGTTCAAGCTGCAGTTCTGTCACCGGGCGGAGGATCAGGACAAGGAAGAGGACGGCGTCCAGAGCGGGATCCGGCAAAAGGAGATACAGGGCGACAAATCCACGATCGTCGATATCTACTACGACAGAAACCTCTATACTATCCGCTTCGATATAGGTTACTCATCCAAGTCAAACAGCGGTTCGACGACCGATTACGTCGAGATCTCTCCGGCTGACGCCGCGTCATACAGCGGAACGGTTTACGGATACGTGAACGGTTCGCTTGTTGAGTTGACCCGTGCGACCGGCGGTTACACATACTCCTACAGTCCGACTTATAACGAGTCGACTGCGCAGGATCCTACGATGTACGGTATCGTGAACGGGCAATACGTGCAGCTCGATTCCACCCCGATCAACGGATACAGTTATTCCTACACGCAGTATGAGGCAGCCGGAGACAACGAAGGAACACAGTACGCTCTGGTTGACGGAGAATATGTGCCGCTTACCTATGAGGTGGTTGACTCCACGACGGTGTGGACGGTCCAATACACTTATACACAAGTTACAAATAACAACGGCACACAATATGGTATCAGTAATGATGCTTTTGTCCCAATATACAGAAACGGTAACAGGTGGTATACGACTCGTACCCAAAACTGGTATGGTGGTTATAATTACAGTGATGAGTATACGGGTAATCGCTATACTCGTGATGAAAGCGGGACATATACAGGTACTCGATATACTACTCCGACAGGGAATACAGTACACACGGGCAACACGGGAACTTCTTACGGACGCAACGGGACGACGATTTATCAGCTGACCCCAACCACCTCTGACGTATACGCATGGACGCTGAACGGTACCGTGTACAACGGCGACCGTTACAGACAGACGACGTCGACGGATTATACCGGGCAGCGCTATACGAAGTCCGGCTCTGTCTATACGCCCACGGATGAAGACGCGGCGAGCGGTCAGTGGGGCGTCGACAGCCGCGGCGGTCACGTCGCGCTGACGGGAACGCCCGCCGTCATAGGTTACACTTATACCGCAAACGGCGCGGCCTACACCGGTACGCGTTATACACAGAGCAGCGATCCCACGAAGTATACCGGCACGCGGTATTCCGACGCGGGATGCACGACCGAGACGACCTCGGACGAAGGCACGCAGTACGGCAAGGACGCCAACGGCGTGGTTCGCACATTGTCCCGGGATCCGGTTTACAAGTGGACTTATACCGATGCCGATAACGCAACGCAGACTTATACAGGTACGCTTTATCAGAAAACGACAGTTACCGGCACGACGACGTACTATACCAGTTATATAACGAATTCACAAAATTACAATGATTTTCTAACCAGTAGCCGCGTAAACTGCGGAAACACGATCCCGGCGGATTTTATCCCCTGCGGCAGATATAACGAGACAAAAAATGGTACGACTTATACGGTTTATTATTACGACCTGACCGCAAAATACGGCGAGAATATCGCAGATCGCTGGCCGGATTCACAGCCTGACAGGGGGAATTACGGATTCATCGGCTGGATCACCCGACAGGATTCCTACTATTGGGATCATGTTGTCCATAGTAGTCTCAAGGGTAAGTACAGCGTAATGGATGAAGGTATTATTTACGTTGGACCTTCGAATAACTATACTGCCACGACTGCGGAAAACGGTATCGCGCACGAGATGCGTTGCCGATATCAAACGAGCCTTCGTAAATACGTTTATCGGATTTTCCTATGGGATCCCGAACTTTCCGGTAATGGATTCCCGACCACACCCAATTACGAACTGAAAGTCAATTCCAAGGGCGTTCCGACAGACCAGGCGACCCCGTCATATATCGGTTATACCGAGCCGAGCGAAGTGGTCAAAAGGCAAATATCCGGTAATGAAAACAATCCGGAGGGGAATCTAACCGGTACGTATAGCCCCTATTACGTCACCTCCGTCGGCTATGAGGCTATGATCATCAATTATTACTACCGGCCGAACGAACACACCGTAACGTTCAAATATACAAATAACGCTGAACTCGGTACGGATACGTATTACTACGATCAGTCCCTCACAAATGCGGACGCTTCTTATAACGATACCGTTGTTGCAAACACCCCCGAGGGTTATTCGTTCGACGGATGGTACGATAATCCGGACGGCGTCGGAAACAAGTTCAACTTTGATTCAAAAATGCCCGACGGTAATCTGATTCTTTACGCCGTTTACACGCCGGTCCAGTTCCGTGTCAGGATCAACCCGAACGGCGCGGAGATCGACCATATCGACCACACCGGGGCGTCGTATACGAAATATCCGACTCCTCCGGTCCCGCTGAACCGCACCGAGATCACTTATACCGACAGTGAGAACAATACCGTCGTCGAGCGTCACGCCGATACCGGTTACGTAAGATCACGGTCGACCTATTTCAGCGCGGATTACGGCGAAAAGGTCGGCGAATACGCGGTGTCCCGCAGCTACGTTCCGATAAGCGACACGGCGGCGACGCCGTATATCGCCGGCGGACGCCACGTTTACGCATACGTCAATATCCAGAACGTCGGTGAAGCGATCGACGGTCAGTGGGGCGTTCCGACCGCTCTCCGCGACGCTCTCTACGTCGACGCGACGTACGGACTGGGTCAGTACAAGAACAACGATCCCTCGCAGGGCGAGACGGAAATCTACCAACTATATAAATTCTATCACGATCTGCTCGAACAGGAGTACGCGGTCAACCCGCCCGGGTGGTGGGACTGCGACGGCGCGAAGGAGCTGAGCTTCGAGGCGTGGAAATCGAGATTCGCAGAGAAGAACGCGGAGAACGGAATACAGCTTTACCGCAAGTGCAACGAAAAGGAGAACTGGGTCTTCCTCGGCTGGTACAAGGACGGCGATTCGATGCCCTATAACTTCGACGATCCCGTTTCGAGCGAGATCACGCTGACTGCGCGCTGGCGTCTTGACGGCGGCTACAGGATCCAGTACACGCCTGAGTATTATATGGAAAACGGCGACTGGATCAACGGCGAGATGGAAGCATGGGTCGACCCGCAGGAGGGCAGCGCTGTTCTCACTTACACGGACGGCGCTTACACCACCGTCTTCAAGCAGCCGACGAATCTGACGAGGAACGGAGCGAACGTCGTCGACAACTCACTCATATTCCGCGGCTGGCGCGTCGTTTCGGTCCGTCACACGTACGCGGACGACGGCGTCACGGTCATCGGTACCGAGTATATCCCGCTCGAGGACGGAGTATTCTACGATCCGAACGACGACTTCACCATCGACGTACAGTACGCGGACAGCAGCAACATAATCCATATGCAGGCGGTCTACGAGGATACCGCGTCCTCTTACCGCCGTCCTCACGTCACCAACCTGACGGTCGACGCGAACTCGGGTTATCTGACCGCGGGAAGCACGCCGGATAATACGGTGACGGACGAACTGCCTGCCGATACCGACCTCGACTGGAGCGGCGTCGGTACGGTCGCTCTGGACGCCGACGCCGATCAGATCCTCTTCGGAGACGTTCAGTCGAGCGCGGAGGTCCATCTGTACCGGTATGCGACGACGCTGACGCACGTTGACGGCGATGATTCGAAACCGGCGCTTGATCCCGAGGGAACGAACTACTTCACGCATCCCAACGGATACTTCCTGCTCGGCTTCGACGACGCCGCAAACGAGGGCGACTTTATAGCCACGTATCCCGCGGACTCCATCGTCGCCGTGACGAGAAACGACGACAAGACGATCTACGCCGTCTGGGAGCCGATGGTCTATATTACGCTGAAGAACGAGACCGGAGTCGCTCCCGTCACGTTCTCGCTGAGCTCGACGAGCTCCGAGGCGCTTCAGATCATCAACACGGCGAACGGAATGTACACGCGAACTCCGATGGCCGATATCGGAAACATTACGATCGGCGTCGGCGAGTCGGTACGGCTCGCGTTCCCCTACGGCGCCGGCAAGGATCTCACGATAAGCGGAACAAATACGCTCGGTATCGGTTATCTGCTGAGCGCCGAGAGCGTTCTCGGCTCCGATACGAACGATCCGAAGACGGTGCGCGCGTCGTTCGACAAAGTGAAGAACACGGAGGATTTCGGTCTGACCGATACGCTTGTCGTCGACGAGACCGGTCTTGTCGTGACGTTCAAGGCTGAGAAGAACCCGCATACCCTCGTCCTTGACGACAACTATACCGGCGGCGATCAGCAGGAGATCTACTTCTCCAGATCGACGACCGATACGGTTTATTTCAACGACGAGAGCGTTACGAGCTACAAGCTTCCGACCACGAGTACCCGCGTCGGCTATGAGTTCGTCGGCTGGGATCCCGATCCGCTCTGGATAGATAAGCACAACGTGGAAACGGACTCTCCCGCCTACAACGTAAACGACTGGACGATCGACGATCTGACCGCGTTCTTCACGAGCGCGGGATCGCCCTCGCCGGATCTTGACGTTGTGACGCTTTACGCGGTCTGGAAGGTCAACGTGGAAGCCACGAAGGTATACGTTTACAAGAACGTGCCGGCTCCCGGAAATCAGGACAAACCGTTCCAGTTTACCGTCTCGCTCGGCGGTAAATACACATATAGCACCAGGACCGGCGCTTCGGCACCCTGGGTCACTTCGGGTGAACAGTCCATTCTGACGATGATAACCGCGCCCATCACTCTTAAGCACGGTCAGTATCTGAAGGTCACGACCACGAAACACGACGGGAACGACACCACAAAAAGCTATCTCAAGTCAGAGATCCGGAAGTATGACGCCGACGGAACCGAGGTCGGTTCACCCTCCGTTCTCATATGGGAATGGGACGGCTGGGATCCGCACAACACTAATAAGAAATCGAACATTTCGTTCACCGAGACGAATATGTCCGTGACCGAAATGGATTATACGGCTGATTATTACGATACGGATCTCGAGATCACGGGCGAAGTGACGCAGTCCAGCCTGACCAAGGCAGACGGAAGAACGCTGACCTGGGACAACACCGACGCCGGCGGAACCGTCGTCGTGACCAACACGCGGCGGACGGCGAAGATCACGGTCAGGAAAGATCTTGAGAGCTATACGAGCGTCGCCTCGCAGTTCAACTTCAAAGCGGGATATACTCTGACGGAGGACGTCAACGGATCTCCCGTCACCACGAATAAGGATTTCGGATCGTTCACTGTGCTGAGCGGATCTGCGGGACACGAGCTCGAGGAGATCCCCGTCGGCGCGGTCCTCACCGTGACGGAGTTCGGAGTCGATCTCTGCGACTATACGACGACCGCAAAGCTCGGAACGGCGGACCTGACGGTCGCGGAAACGCGCGAGGGAAGCGTATACAACAGAGCGGTCGGATGCGAGGTCCTCGCAGACAATACCGTAACCTATAAGAATATTCTCAAATCGTATCCCGTAAGATTCATAAAGGTCGACCAGGACGACGTCGCGGGCAGGATAGAGGCGTTCTTCAGCCTCTCGGCTCCCGGACACGCTCTCGGCTCCGACCTGTACGCCCGCCCGAGCAACGGCGACGTGTTCTACGTCAGCGGCGGGTCAAATGAACCGCTGTACGCCGGTCAGACCTATACGCTCCGTGAGACGTGGGTACAGGACGGATTCCAAGGGCTCGACGGCTCCGTTGCCATCAAAGTCAGCGGCGAGGAGGGCAACGAATTCACGATCTCGGGAAGCGACAAGGTCCGCGCGGAATATAACAGCGCCCTCGGCGTCTGGGATTTCTTCGTCAAAAACCAGGAGATCAAGAACGTAAGGATCACCAAGCAGCTCAGCGACCCGCTCGTAACTCAGAGGACGTTTACGTTCAATTACAGTTACAGGTTTATGGGCGAAACTATCTCCAATACGTTCAATCTGGCCACGGTTTCGGGCTCGCAGTCGTCGAGGACGGTGACCGTACCCGTCGGAGCGACCGATTTCACGGTCTATGAGGACGTGACGAAGAAGGCGAACGAGACTGACACCATCGCCGATACTTACGACACGACCGTAAAGTATAAGAACGGTTCTGCGACTGACGGTTCGTCTTACGTTATCGATAATATAACCAGCGCAAGCGTCGACGAGGAAGTTACGTTCAGCAATACGCGTAAGACGGTCGACGTCACTGTCAAGAAGATTGTAAAAGCCGACGTCATTGACACGACTGAAGAATTCGCTTTGTCGTTCACCGTTCGCCATGGCGAGATCCCGATAAACGGATATACGGTTTACGACGGCGGTACCGTCGACACTTCCGACGACCTTGTCACGAACTCCTCGGGTATCGCCCTGCCGTTCGGCACGACGGACCCCGACACTCCGGCGTTCTCGCTCGTTCACAACGCCGAGAGAACGATAAAGATCCCCGTCGGCGCGAGCGTGCTCGTAAAAGAGAAACTCACGTCGGCTCAGGCGAAATACGCGGCGTTCATGACGATGCCGGGCGTCGACCTGAAACTGAAGAACGGAAAAGCGGACGAGGTGGAGCTTATCGGTCCGACGACCGATAAGGAACTCCGCATCTATAACATTCCGTCTATCTGTAAGGTCACGGACGAAAATGAGAATCTTCTCTGGTTCCGCGTCGAGGGCGACGGAACGCCGGACGACACGTCGGACGATATCTACATCCCCGCGATCTACGATACGATCCACGGCGCTTTCGACGATCTCGGCAATTTCTACGGCAAGTCGGGAAGCGCATATAACAAGTTGACGGACACCACGCTTCCTTATCAGGTCCAGATGCTCGTCGACTACGTTGTCCCGGACGATGACGTGGTAACCGTTCCCAACAACTACAGGATAACGTTTACAACGTCAGACAGAAATGCGACCGACGGGTACCCGTTCCGCAGCGCGCGTCCTGACGGCAACACCGACTACAGAGCGATCCTGACCCGTCACAGCACGAGCACGGCGGCGTTCTGCACGATAAACGGCGTTGCCGGTTCGGGAACCAGATTCACGATGAGCGATCTTATCGTCGACGGAGACGGAGCGACCCTGACCGCCAAGGGCGGCGCGATCACCGCCAGCAATTCCGACGTTACGATCGACAACTGCATTATCTGCAATTTCAATGCCGAGGATGGCGGCGCCGTGTATACCACCAACGGCACGCTCACGGTAAACGATTCGGTCTTTGATAGTTGCGTCTCCACAAAGACCGGAGACGGCAACGGCGGCGGCGCGATCAACACGACGGCGGCGACGTTGACGGCGACGGATTCGACTTTCAAGGATTGTACGGCGATCCATCAGGCAGGCGCGGTGTATCACGTCGGCACGGGTAAAGCAATGGTCCTGACCGGCTGCGACTTCATAGACTGCTCCTCCCGTTCGGGCGGCGGCGTGCAGGCCGACGTCACGTACGTGACCGTGACCGGATGTAATTTCACCGGATGCTCTGCGGACGCTACCGGTACCGGAGGAAACGGCGGCGGATTGAACAACTATTACAAAACCGCGGATCCCGACAGCAGTCTGACCGTCACCGACTGTACCTTCAGCGGCTGTACCAGTACGGGCAGCGGAGATAATTTCGGCGGCGGTTTGAGAAGCGATGCGAAGACCACAAAGCTGAACGGCTGTACGTTTGAGGGCAACTGCAGTTCCAAAAAGTACGGCGGCGGCGCGGCGTTCACAAACAAAAACGGAACGGTCGAAATCAACGGCTGCACGTTCACGAACTGCACCGCGTCTACTTCCGGCGGCGCGATATACACGGTGGCGTCAGACGTCACGGTTCAGAAGTACGAAACGACCGAAACTTCTGTCACTGGATGCTCTGCCACCACCAGTGGCGGCGGTATATACGTCAAGGGCGGGCTTGAAATCAAAGACAGCACGTCTGTCTCAGGCTGTACCGCGACAAAAGGCGGCGCGATCTGCGCAGACGGGGCTTCTGCGGCTGTTACGCTCACCAACGGTAGTATAACCGGAAACTACGCCACAGGATTGGAGGGCGGCGCATTCTTCGTGACCAACGGGGCGTCGCTTACCGTTGATGGCGGAACCATTAGTTCGAACTATGTCAAGGCTACAAGCAGTGTCAATGCATGCGGCGGCGCGATCAGCGTAAACCAGGGCGCCGTTACGATCAACGGCGGTTCCATAACCGGAAACTATACAAAAACCGATAGTACCGGTAAAGAGCCTTTGGGCGGCGCAGTCTATGTCGGCGCCGGAACACTGGAGATTACCGGCGGCTCTATCACGGGTAACTATGTAACCGCTACGACGAACGGCGCCTATGGCGGAGCGATCGCGTTGAATGGCAGCAACGCCAGTGCAACGATCAGCGGCGGCACCACCACCATTAGCGGTAATTACGCACTGGCGACGCAAAGAGATTCTGTTGGTGGCGGTGTAGCGGTCATTAACGGTGCGGTACTGACGATCAGCGGCGGCACGATCAGCGGCAACTACGCAGAGACAAACGTGAAGAGAATCAACAATAAGGACAGATTTGCCTATGGCGGCGCTGTCGCGGTAATCGGTACTTCGGGAAGTTCAGTTCCTTCAGTCCGTTCAACATTGACGCTGACCGGCGGTACAATAAGCGGGAACTATGTTAAGAACAATGCGGACGCTTCTTATGTCAAAGGCGCCGGTATTTATCTTGGTTATTACGGCGTCGGGAACGGCAGTAGCAGTGTTGCGCCGGTTACCCTCAACATCTCCGGCAACCCGTCATTCGGCGGAGGAGACGATTCGGACGGCAACTTCGATCCGAGCAAAGGCAACCTTATGACGCCGGAATATTCTACCGCCGTTGGATTCGGTTCGGAGACGAAGAACGGAACTCAGACCTACACGCGGGCCCGTCAGGATATCTATATCGCGGGTTATTCCGGCGTTACGGCGGAGTCAGTCAACGTTACCGGCAATATCGGGAGCGGGACCGGCGCGATCTGGGTGTGGGCTGAGAACGGAACGAGCGTTCACGTTGACGGCGACCATATCCACAAAGACGATCAGTTCGCTCTGACCAACGCAAGCGGCGGATCGTTCTCGGCGTTCCGCAACGCGAGACCGAACAGCGACACGGGCGCGACCAACGCCGCGCTTTACGGCGTCAAATCGACGACGAACAGCGCGCACGTTATCTGGGGAACGATCGGCGGCGTCGATATCAAGTTCTACAAGAGAGACGGCGACGGAGATCCGCGTGCCGGAGCGACGTTCTCGTTCTATACCGACGCCGGATGCACGAGCGCAAAGGTTCAGGGCGCGCTCGCCGACGGCAGTCCCGAGACGGATTTCGTCTCGGATTCGGGCGGCGTTGTGTTCGCTCACCTTCCCGTCGGTATCTACTATATGAAAGAGGTAGGACAGCCGACAGGATATCGTGAAAACAATAACGTCTATATCGTTCTCGCCGGAAGCGGATATCTGACGCTTCCCTCGCCGAACGACGGCGTTCTTTCCGGGCTTTCTGCGACCGTTATCAGCGGGCAGACGGCGAAATACGTCAGCGACTTCGGCGCGGACTTCGGCGATTACGCGATCTTCCTGCTCGACGGTGATCCGAAGAAAGCCGTCACCACTCCGGATATCGCAAAAGACGGTATCGTGAACTACAAGGAAGCGACCCGGAAGGCGATCCTCAGGAAGGTCAACGAGAATTACGAGCCGTTGAAAGAGGCGGAAGGAAAACTCGCAGCGTTCGATATACTGCAGATCGATATGACGGTAATTGCGTCCGGCAAATATCCCGCCGACACGAACGGCATCTTCTGGATCGGAGATCTCCCGCTCGGGACGTATTATCTGCACGAGACCGAGGTCCCGGGCGGATACGAGGCGCTCGGCGCGAATAACGACAACTGGTTCACGATCACCGTGAGCGCGGCAGGAGTCACCGTTTCGTCTGCCGGAGCAAATCCGTAAGATTTCTTTGAAAGCAGCCCCTTTGCGGCTGTCCTGCGGGACAGTCGGCAAAGGGGCTTTCCTTTTGTTGATTTAAGCGGCGTATTATGGTAAAATAATATGAGAGAAAAAGTACGGCGGAGGACGGAAGGATGGAGCTTCATTTCAGGACCGAGGCGGAGGCGAGAGCGCGGCGCGACGAGCTGTACGCGAAAATAGCGCGCGCCGCCGATCTCTACTACAATCACGACGCGCCGGAGATCTCCGACTACGAATACGATATGCTCTTCGAGGAGCTCAAAACGATAGAGCGGGAGTATCCCGCCCTCGACGATCCCGCGTCCCCGACGCACCGCGTGGGCGGCGCGGCGTCCGAGAAATTCTCGAAGGTGACGCATCCCGTCCCGCTCGGAAGTCTGACCGACGTCTTCGACGAGGAGTCTCTCCGCGATTTCGTCGTGAAATCGAAGGAAAAGCTCGTCGCCGCCGGCTATCGGGAGGAGGATATCCTCTTCACCGTCGAGCCGAAGATCGACGGGCTGTCCGTCGGGCTGACGTACGAGGGCGGACGGCTGACGGTCGGCGCGACGCGCGGCGACGGAACGGTCGGCGAGAACGTGACGGAGAACATCATGCTCATCCCGGGGATCCCGCGCGCGCTCCCCGAGCGGCTCGACCTCACCGTGCGCGGCGAGGTATATATGCCGCGCGAGAATTTCGAGGCGGTCAACCGGGAGAGAGAGGAGCTCGGCGAAAAGCTGTGGGCGAATCCGCGCAACGCCGCCGCCGGCGCTCTGCGCCGTCTGAAGGCGGACCGCGGCGCGCTCTCGATCCTCGATATTTTCGTTTTCAATTTTCAGACGGGCGATCTTTACGCGGACGGCCACGCTCCCGTCTCTCACAACGAGACGATAGAGCGGATCCGCGCGCTCGGCTTCCCGACGATAAACGTCCGCGCGCTGACGGGCGACCCGGACCGGATAATCGAGGCGGTCCGCGGGATCGGCTCCTCGCGCGAAGGGCTTCCGTACGACATCGACGGCGCGGTCGTCAAGGTCGACTCCCTCGAAATGAGGGGCGCGCTCGGCGAGGGACCCGGCGTCCCGAAGTGGGCGGTCGCCTTCAAGTTCCCGCCGGAGAGGAAGAAAACGAAGCTCGTCGATATTGAAATACAGGTCGGAAGAACGGGCGTGCTGACGCCCGCCGCCGTCCTCGCGCCGGTGCGTCTGGCGGGCACGACGGTGACCCGCGCGACGCTCCACAATATAGATATAATTAAAATGAAGGATATTCGCGTCGGCGACTCCGTTATCGTGCAGAAGGCGGGCGACATTATCCCCGAGATCGTCGCGTCGGTCCCCGCCGACCGCGACGGCTCCGAGCGTCCGTTTTCGTTCCCCGAAAAGTGTCCGTCGTGCGGCGGAGAGCTCGTCTGGGACAGCGCGGCGGAGCTCGCCGCGGAGGCCGCCGAGGACGGCGAGGAGCCGGAGCCCGTCGAAGGCGGCGCGATCCGGTGCGTCAATCCGTTCTGTCCGGCACAGCGCGAGAGGAGGATCATTCACTTCGTCTCGCGCGGGGCGATGAATATCGACGGCGTGGGACCGAAGCTAATCCGCCAGCTTCTCGAAGCGGACCTTATCCGCGATCCGGCGGACCTTTACGGCCTCCGGGAGGAAGATATCTCCGCTCTCCCGCGTATGGGCGAGAAGTCGGCGAAAAACGTGATATCGGCGATCGACGCCTCGCGCGGCAGAGGCCCGGCGAGACTCCTTTACGGTCTCGGTATCCGCCACGTCGGAGAGGCGGCGGCGGAGGCGCTTGTCGACGAGTTCGGCGGCATTTCTCCGCTGTTTGAGAAGACGGCGGACGATATCTCGGCGATATACGACATGGGCGAGGCGACAGCGAAAAAGGTGACGGAGTTCTTCTCCTCGCCGGGCGCGCGCGACCTGATCGACCGGCTCCGCGCCGCGGGCGTCGAGACGGAAAAGACGGCGGGGGCGGCTGAAACGGACGGGGAAGCGGGCGACGGGCTCGCGGGGCTCACGTTCGTCCTCACCGGGACGCTTCCGACGATGAGCCGCGACGAGGCGACCGCTCTCATCAAGAAGAACGGCGGCAAGGTGACCGGCTCCGTGTCGTCGAAGACGTCGTTCGTTCTCGCGGGGGCGGACCCCGGCTCGAAGCTGACGAAGGCGAACGCCCTCGGCGTCGCCGTGATATCGGAGGACGATCTCTTCGATATGCTGAAGTAAGATTTTAATGTAAAAAAGGGTTCGACCGCGAGCCCTTTTTTATTTCGTAGGGGATATAAGGTAAAAAAGCCTGCGGGCTTTTTAATTTTATTTATCTTTTGCACTCTTTTTTTCTCTAGAGAAAAAAAGCCTGCACTGAAAAAAAGAGTCGCCATGAGGCGGGAGGGTTGAGCGGACGTCGCCTTCGCTCCGTCCTTTACAAACCCCTCCCGCCTCCTAGCAACCTCCACCCTCCCACCGCGCGGACATTTTCCTTTTTTTTCAGACTTCATCGCGCACGGACATAAAGCGAAACTCTTCGTTTTTTTCGTTCACCGTAACTTTTCTTCACCTCTTCGCCGTAAGTGAGACGAGCCGGTGTCGGGGATTTGTTCAGATGTTTTTTCTTTAACTTTCAGATACCGGCATCCCTGTCGGAAACTTCATTTTTTAGAAAAAAAGTATCAGAACAAATCTACGAGGAGTTA
>JAFSWB010000078.1 GCA_017444735.1 Clostridia bacterium
AGAGAGGCGCGAGCCGCCCCTGCCTTTTATCAAAAAGCTGCACGAGCAGGGTGTATTTGTGAGACAATTATCGAGACTTTGCGGTATTAGCAAGGGTATTGTCGAAAAGTATATCAAGACATAGAACCGTCCCCTGTCTTCTCCCCTGTCTTCTCGCCTCGAACGATTTGCCGCAGGCATATAATCCGCGAAAGCGGATATCAGCAAAAAAGGACCCGACGGTCCTTTTTTTGTTTGCGTATCAATCATATCACCGTTATGAATCAATCTCTTTGAACGATACGCCCTCGCCGACGACGATCGGCTCCGCGGAGGAGCGTATCTCGCAGTTTTTCACCGTCGCGCGGCGGACGTTTTTGAGAACGATCCCGTGCGGGACGTTCGGACAGTCGACCGTGACGTTCTCTATCGTGACCTCGCCGTGACTATCCGAGTCCTTCTCCGTATCCATATAGACCGAGACGCCGCCGCATCCGATATAAGAGCGGACCCCGCACCCGACAAAGCGGCAGTTCCTCACCGTGACGGACTCCGAGTTTATCCCCTCGTGCCAACCCGCCTCCGCGGCGATCTTGACCGCGTCCTCGAACGACGCCTCGACGGTGCAGTTCTCAACGAGACAGCGCCGCGCCTTGAGAAGGATCGAGCGGGCGAAGTGGTTCTTCGCCGTGCAGTTCACGAATTCGACCTCGGGGACCTCGTCGGGATCGGCGAAGAAGAATCCGTCGATATCCTCCGGCGGGTCGCGGTCGAGGGTGACGTGACAGCATCCGTTCTCCGGGTCCGGGACTGACGACACGACGCGGAACGAGTCGACCGGGTTGAGCGAGGAGATCTCCGTCAGCTCGAACCGGTCGCCGGGCAGCGGGTAAACGAGCGACTGCGTGTGCGTCCCGTCGGGCGCCTTTATGACGAGCGTGAACGTCCGTCCCTCCCGGCGCGTCACCGTGTAGTAATACGTGTGGACGTTGATCGAGTCGTCGCCCTGCCCCTCGAAGCGGCATCCGTCGACGGTGAGCTTTCCGCGGCAGGCGGCGAAGTGCGTCGCGTCGGTGTTCGTCGAGAACCGCTCGCCCTCCGCCGGGACGACGGCGAGGCGGCGCACCGCGATATCGCGGCTCTTCTGCGCCGTCAGCCCCATTCCGGGCCAGCTCCTGACCGTCACGTCCTCGACGGTCGTGTCCTCCGCGTCCTCGATGAGAACGCCGGGGCGCGTGTGGAAAACGTGAGCGCACGCGAATTCGTCGCCCTCGTCGGGGACGAAGCCGTTATCGAACCGGAGCCCGATCTTCCGCGGAGATATCACCCACCTGTCGAAATAACCGGTCTTCTCGGGAACGAAGCGCCCCTCTTTTGCCGAATAGACCGCCGCTCTGACGAGCGGGGTCTTCGGGAAAACGTCGTCGGTGAGGTCGACGTCGCAAAGCGTCGCGCCGCCCTCGCGGCGCACGTTCGTTATCCTTCCGCTCGAAAAGGGGCGGCGGACGTGGTCGAGCGTGAAGCCCCTGACCGTCACGCCCCGGCAGTGACGGATCGAGATACCCTCCATAAATCCGTCGAAGAGGAGCGTCGCGCCGTACGCGTCGACCGAGCTTCCCTCGTGGCCTTTGAAGTCGAGGGCGCGGTCGTACCGGTATTCCGGCGTGAACATGACCTTCTGCGCGTCATTTCCCCACTCGCCCGTCATCACCGACCTCTGCGCCGCGCGGGCGCGCTCCGTCGTGATGCGGTAAACGCCCGGCTCGACGGTGAGAGTCGTCCCGGGCCGAGCTTTCATAAAGGAGAGCGCCGCGGCGAACCGCTCCCTGTCGTCCGCTCCCTCAAATTCCGATAATCTTATCACACTCATTCACAGTCCCTCCGTCATCGCGTCCGCGAGCTCGCCGGCGTCCACGCCCCAAAGCGAAAGAGGGGCGTTTTTTATTTTTTCTCTCAGCGCTTCCTTCTCAAACGGCGTCCCGACGAGAAACGAGAACGCGTCCGAGCCGTCGGCGGCGAAAAAGTCTCCCGTCGCCTCCGCCGCCGCGACCGCGCCGTCCTTCACGGAAAACGAGACGGTCACCGTTCCGCCGGGAGTCCGGCATGTTTTTTCGATATCGAACTTCGGCGCGCGGGAAAAGATCGCGTCGCGCGCCCTGAAATGAACGTCGCCGAGGGCGGCGATCCGCTCCCGGTCGTCCTTTGTGAGACGGTAAGTCCGCATCGTCCCCGTCTCCTCCTCCATCGCGCCGATCAGGGCGCGCGGGAATTCCTCCGCCGTCAGCGTGACGCCGGGGTACTCCGATATGTTCGTCACCCGGTCGCGCACCGATCTGATGCTCTTTGAGGAGATCTTGTAGTCGGGCGGCGTCGACGCGCGCGTCATCTCTTCGATATCGGTCGAGAAAAGAAGAGAGCCGTGGTGGACGGTCGCCCCGCGCAGCTTGTACTGCGCGTTTCCCGAGATCTTCCTGCCTCCGAGAAGGATATCGTTTCTCCCGCTTCTCCCGGCGGGGATCCCGAGGCGGCGGAGCGCGGCGACGACCGGCTCTATAAAGCCGTCAAAGTCGATCGACTCCCCGCCGCCGCGCAGGATGAACGAATACTGAAAGCCGCCCGGATCGGTATAGATCGTCCCTCCGCCGGACAGGCGGCGGACGACGTTTATCCCGTGATCGCGGGCGTACGGGAGATCGATCTCCCCGTAAATATCCTGATATTTCCCGATCATCAGCGTCGGTTCGGTCGACCAGAGGAGAAAGACCGGGTCCCCGAGATCGCGCTCCGCCGCGAAATAGTACTCCGCGCCGAAATTGAAATACGGGTCGCGCGATCCGGTGTCGACGTAGATCATAGCTTCTTTTCCTTCGCTTCCCTGAGCATTTCTCCCGCCATATACGAGCTGCGCGCGAGCGGCTCCGCCGTGACGGCGAGGAAGCCGAGCGAGAGCGCAAAGCGGCGGTATTCCGCGAATTTCTCCGGCGTGACGTACTCGGCGACCGGAAGATGACCCTCCGACGGGCAAAGGTACTGCCCCGCCGTCAGAAGATCGCATCCCGTCCCCCTGACGTCGCGTATGAGGTCCCTCGTCTCCTCCTCCGTCTCGCCGAGGCCGAGCATGAACGCGGTCTTGACGAGCGCGCCGTCTCCGTTTTCCGAGAGATACCGCAGGACTCCGAGCGACCTTTCATAGTCCGCCTGCGGGCGCGCCGCGGAGTAAAGGCGCGGGACCGTCTCGACGTTGTGGCCTATGACGTCGGGGCGCGAGGCGACGACCGCGTCGAGCGCGGCGCGGTCGCCCCTGAAATCGGGGATAAGGACCTCGACGGTCGCCGCCGTCGCCGCGCGGATCGCGCGGACGCAGTCGGCGAAGACGGACGCGCCGCCGTCGTCGAGATCGTCGCGCGTCACGCTCGTTACGACGGCGTGGCTGACGCCGAGCTTCTTAACGGCTTCGGCGAGCCGGCGCGGTTCGTCCGGGTCGGGCGCGGCGGGTCTCCCGCACTCGACGTCGCAGAAGCGGCAGTCCCGGGTGCAGTATTTACCGAGGATCATAAACGTCGCGCTGCCGCATTTTGAGCATTTGCCTATATTGGGACATCCGCTCTCGCGGCAGACGGTGTTGAGCGACAGCGAGTCGGCGAGACCGTAAACGGCGCGCACCTCGCTCATATCGTAGCTGACTCTCAGCCATTCGGGTTTTCCGTTCATTTCTCGCCGACCTCCGCCTCGAAGAGCGGGCCGCCGACGGCGACCTCGTCCCCCTCCTCGGCGAGAAAGCGGAGAACGGTCATGTCCTCCTCCGCCTCGACGGCGCTGACGGCTTTCTCCGTCTCCGTCTCGAAGACCTCGGTCCCCTTCTCTATCTTCTGTCCCTCCTCCACGCACCAGCGGCAGAGGACGGCTGACTTCATTCCCTTTTTGAGTTCGGGCATCATAACGGTGATTTTCATTATATCCGCTCCTTATATTAGACAACTGTAAAATACGTCATTTTCCCGTCAAGAGGAATTCTTCGACCCGCTCGGCGAGCCGGCGGGCGACGCCCGCCCCGGCGAGCGTCCGGGCGATCTCCCCCGGCGAAAGCTTCAGACCGGCGAGCGCGTCGGTCGGGATCGGAAGGTCCCCGTCCGACTCTATCGAATCGACGACCCCTCGGCGGGAACGGTAAGAGATCCGCGCGGTCCCCTCCTCCGCCGCGAGTACGCCGCTGAACTCAAACCTCGGATTCTCGCCGTACGTCCACCCCGGCGAGAGATATTTTTCGCGGTTTGCGAGCGCGGCGGCAAGATCGAAATCGTCCTCGGTGAGATACGTGTCGGTCCCCGCGACGGATTCCCCGATGAACGAGGCGAATTCGTCAAACGTCACGGGAGCCGTCAGAAGCGGGGCGATATTCGCCGCCTCCGTCCTCCTGCTCGGGACGCCTCCCTTCAGAAAAGCGCCGTCCACGACCGACGACGTGAACAAAGACAGCGCGGAAAGGTCGGCGTCGAACAGGAGCGTCCCGTGATGGATCGTCCTTTTCGCGGAGCTCGCTCTCGCCGACCCCGAGACCTTGACGCCGCGGACCGTCACGTCCGATCCGTCCGTTTCGGCGGGAACGCCGAGTCTCCGGAGCGCGTCCGCCACGGGGCGGGTGAAGCGGACGCCGTCGGCGCCGTCCGCCGTTCTGTCCGAAATGAAGGTATAGTTGAGATTGCCCGCGCCGTGCCAGACAGCGCCGCCCCCGGTGATCCTCCGGAAGACTCCGACTCCGCGGCGCAGGGCGAGCGGGACGTCCGTCTCGCGGAACACGTTCTGGAACCGCCCGACGACGACGGCGGGGTCGTCCGTCCAGAGGACGAAAAAGTCGTCGCCCGTGTCGAGCGAAAAGAGGTATTCCTCAAAGCCGAGGTCGAACGCCGTGTCCCGGCTCTTTACTCTTACCGCGATCATATCAGTCGGGATTCCGCTCCGCGACGAGCAGATGATACTTTTCGTAGAATTCCTCGAATCTTCCCTCGTCCATCGCCTCGCGGATCGCGTTCGTGAATTCGTTGTAGAAATGGATGGAATGAGTCACGGCGAGGCGCATCCCGAGCGCCTCCTTCGCCTTGATGAGGTGACGGATATACGCTCTGCTGTGATTGCGGCACGCCTCGCACGTGCAGTTCTCGTCGATCGGTCTGCCGTCGCGGGCGTATTTCTCGTTGAGAAGGTTCATCCTGCCTCCCCACGTGAACACGTTCCCGTGACGCGCGTTGCGCGACGGCATCACGCAGTCGAAGAAATCGACACCGCGGTGGACCGCCTCGATTATGTTCTGCGGAGTCCCGACGCCCATCAGATACCGGGGCTTGTCCTCCGGCATATAGGGCTCGACCTCCTCGATTATGCCGTACATCTCCTCGACCGTCTCGCCGACGGCGAGCCCGCCGATCGCGTATCCCTCGCAGGGGATCTCCCTGATCCTCTTCATATGCTCGATGCGGAGATCCGGGTACGTGCTCCCCTGATTGATACCGAACAGCATCTGCTCCGGGTTGACCGTTCCCTCCTCCGCGTTCAGCCGGTCGAGCTCGGCGCGGCATCTTTCGAGCCAGCGCGCGGTCCGTTCGCACGATCTCTTCGTATAGTTGTATTCAGCCGGGTTCTCGATGCACTCGTCGAACGCCATCGCTATCGTCGAGCCGAGGTTCGACTGGATCCGCATACTCTCCTCGGGACCCATAAAGATCCGCGCCCCGTCGATGTGAGAGGCGAAATAGACGCCCTCCTCCTTTATCCGGCGGAGCTTGGCGAGGGAGAAGACCTGAAATCCGCCGCTGTCGGTGAGGACCGGTCCGTCCCATCCGGTGAACTTCCTGATCCCGCCCATGTCGCGGACGAGCCGGTCGCCCGGGCGCAGGTGGAGATGATACGTATTCGAAAGCATGACGCGGCAGTCGTTCTCCTTGAGATCGAACGCGGACAGCCCGCCCTTGATCGCGGCGCACGTCGCCACGTTCATAAAGACGGGAGTCTCGATATCGCCGTGCGGGGTGTGAAGGACCCCGCGCCGCGCTCTGCTCTTTTCTTCTTTTTTCTTCAGTTCAAACATTTTTTACTCCAGTCTCCCGAACTGCCGGTCGATCGACGACCGCTTTATCTCAAACGCGACCGGCCTGCCGTGCGGGCAGGTGCGGATCACGGAGCCCTCCCCGTTTTTCACGAAGAGGCGGTCGCAGATCCACTTTATATGTTCGATACCGTATTTTCTGCCGCCCTTGACCGCCGCCTTGCACGCCGACTGGAAAAGGCGCGATTCGAAATACGCGGCGGACGCCGAGCTGACCGATCCCGTCGAGTCGGAGAGCTTCGAGAGGAGCGTCGTGAACAGCTCCCTCGCCTCGTCCCGGTCGAGCTGCTCCGGGATCGCCGTGATCGAAACGGAGCGGCGCGTCCCGTCCTCGACGGACGAAAACTCAAAGCCGAGCGAGCGGATCTCGCCGCCGTAGTCGGCGAGCGTCTCCCCCTCGTAACCCGGCACGTCGACGCGGATCGGAGAGAGAAGAAGCTGCGCGTTCTTTTCCGCCCGCCGCGCGTTGCGGCACATCTCGTCGAAGATTATCCGCTCGTGGGCGGCGTGCTTGTCGACGAACGTGATCCTGTCCTCGAACTGGACGATGACGTAGCAGTTGTACGCCTCGCCGAGGATCACGTATTCGGGCGGATCGACCGGTCCGGGATCGCTTATGACGGAGCGGCCGTCGTCCGGCGTCCCGGCGGGCGGGACGTTTTCCGCGCCGGCGGCGACCGTTCCCTCGCCGCCGCGGGCGGGCGGCGCGTCCTCTTTCCCGGGCGCGGGGCGGTCCGTTATCCTGACCTGCTCCCAGCGCGTCTTTTTCGTATCGGCGGGAACGAACGCGGACAGAAGCCGTCTCGCCTCGTCGCCGTCGATCCAGAACGACCCCTTGTCCTTCGCGCCGTCGGGCTTCGCCTCCTCCGCCCCCTCGCACGGGACGTCGGCGCCGCGGAATCTGAGCTCCGGGCGGGCGACCTCCGACTGAAGGGCGCTGAGAACGGCGTAATAGACCGAGTCGAAAATGACTTTTTCGTCGGAGAATTTGACCTCCAGCTTCGCCGGGTGGACGTTCACGTCGACCGCCTCGGGGTTCACCTCGACGTTGAGGACCGAGACGGGATATTTTTCGGAGGGGATCCGCGAGCGGTACGCCTGCTCTATCGCCGCCATGATCGTGCGGCTCTTAACGAGACGGCCGTTGACGAAAACGACCTCCATATTTCTGTTCGATTTGTAAAGATCGGGCTCCGAGGTGAAGCCGGACACCGTCACGCCGCCGTCCGCGCGGAAAACGGAGATCGCGCGGTTGGCGCACTCCCTCCCGAAAACGGAGTAGACCGTCTCCTTGAGATCACCGCCTCCTGTCGTGATGAACCGCACCTGCCCGTCGATCAGATATTTGATCCCGATATCGGGGCGGGAGAGAGCGATCCGCTCGACGACGGCGCTGACCGCCGCCGCCTCCGTGGCGTCTCTTTTGAGGAATTTGCGGCGCGCGGGGACGGAGTAGAAAAGGTCCTCGACGACGACCGTCGTTCCGGCGGCGCAGCCCACCTCGCTCACCGACGTGACGCGGCCCGCCTCGCATTCGAGGAGCGTCCCCATCTCGTTCGCGGCGGGGCGCGAGAAGATCCTAATTCTGGAAACGGACGCTATGGCGGCGAGCGCCTCGCCGCGGAAGCCGAGCGTTCCGATGGCGGAGAGGTCGGCGGCGGAGCGGATCTTGCTCGTCGCGTGGCGAAGGATCGCCACCGGAAGATCGTCCGGCTCCATGCCGCACCCGTCGTCCGTGACGCGGATGAGCGTGACCCCGCCGTTCTGTATCTCGACCGTGACGGCGGACGCCCCGGCGTCGATCGAATTTTCAAGCAGTTCCTTCACGACGGACGCGGGTCTGTCGACGACCTCGCCCGCCGCGATCAGGTTGGCAACGTCAAATCCGAGTACGTTTATTTTCCCCACGGGGCCGCCTCCTTTCCGTTCGTGAGATATCCTCAGTCAACGAGCTTCTTCCACTCGAAGATGAGGTTCATCGCCTCTATCGGCGTCATCGTGTTGAGGTCGCACTTCGCGACTCTCTCCCTGAGCTCTTCCGTCAGGGCGTCGGTCATCGGGATGGCGAACCCGTCGTCCCCGCCGCCGCTCTTCGCGCGCGCCGCGGGGCGGCGTTCGCCGCCGTCCGATTCGAGATCGCGGAGGATCGCCTTCGCGCGTCTGGTGATCTCCGCGGGGACCCCGGCGAGCTTTGCGACCTCGACGCCGTAGCTGTCGTCCGTCGGCCCCTTGACGATCTTCCGCAGGAAGGTCACGTCGTCGCCGCGCTTCTTCGCGGCTATGTTGTAGTTCACGAAGCCGGGGAGCTCGTCCTCGAGCGTCGTCAGCTCGTGGTAGTGCGTCGCGAACATCGTCTTCGCGCCGAGCTTCGGCGACGCCGTGTACTCCGCCACGGCGCGCGCTATGCTCATCCCGTCGTACGTGCTCGTGCCCCGTCCGATCTCATCGTAGATTATGAAGCTCTTTTTCGTCGCGTGGTTAAGAATGTACGCGACCTCGCGCATCTCGAGCATGAAGGTCGACTGCCCGGACGCAAGATCGTCCGACGCGCCGACGCGCGTGAACAGCTTGTCGACTATCCCCACCCTCGCGTACGACGCGGGGACGAAGGACCCGATCTGAGCGAGCAGGACGATGAGAGCGGTCTGCCTCATATACGTCGATTTGCCCGCCATGTTCGGCCCGGTTATTATAGCGAAACGGTTCGCGCCCGTGTCGAGATACGCGTCGTTCGGCACGAAGTAGGCGTCCCGGACGAACTTTTCGACGACCGGGTGTCTGCCGTCTCTGACGTCGATCACGTCGCCCGCGTCGACCTCGGGACAGACGTACCCGTTCTGGGCGGCGACCTCGGAGAGCGAGATGAACACGTCGAGGCGCGCGAGAGCCGACGCCGTCGTTCTGACGCGGTCCTCCTCGCCGGCGACCGCGTCGCGGACAGCGGTGAACAGCTCGTATTCGAGCGATTTCACGCGCTCCTCCGCTCCGAGGACGGTCGACTCCATCTCCTTCAGCTCGTCCGTTATGTATCTCTCCTTGTCGGAGAGCGTCTGTTTCCTGACGTACCCCTCCGGGACCTGCCCGGCGGCGGAACGCGGGACCTCGATATAGTATCCGAAAACGCGGTTGTATCCGATCCGGAGGTTTTTGATCCCGGTCCGCTCGCGCTCGCGCGTCTCGGCGTTCTTTATGAAATCGCGCCCTCCGTTCATTATCGAGCGGAGCTCGTCGACCTCACTGTTGTACCCGTCGCGGATCATCCCGCCGTCCCTGACGACGAACGGAGGCGAATCGACGATCGCCGCGTCGATGAGCGAGCGGACGTCGGAGAGCTCGTCGAGCTCGTCGCGGATGACGGAGAGCTCTCCGCCCGACACGTCGGCGAGAAGGCGGCGCACCTCCGGCACGACGGCGAGCGTCTGGGAGATCGAGCGCAGGTCTCTCGCCCCGGCGGTGCCGTACGTCACGCGGGTGATGAGCCGTTCGAGGTCGAGCACGTCCGCCATCACGGCGCGGAGCTCCTCGCGGAGCATCAGGTTGCCGAAAAGCTCCGATACCGCCTGCTGACGTCTCGTTATCGCGGACGCGCGGGTCAGCGGATGCTCCACCATAAACCGGAGCAGACGGGCGCCGGGCGCCGTCGTCGTCTTGTCGAGGACCCAGAGGAGCGATCCCCTCTTCTCCTTCGTCAGCATCGTCTCGGTCAGCTCGAGGTTCCGCCTCGTCGAGACGTCCATCCCGAGGTATTCGTTCGAGTCGTATGACGAAAGATGCTTGAGATACGAGGTGTCCTTCATCTGCGTCTGCTCGATATATCCGAGCGCCGCTCCGGCGGCGACGAGCGCCGCGCGCGGGGTCGACGGGAGGACCTCCTCTCCGAAACGCTCCGTCGCGCGGGCGATACATTCATCTTCGATAAAGTGAGCGGTCGACCGCTCCGTCACGAGCGCGCCGAGCCGTTCCCTGACGATCGACGAGACGGCGGGACGGCTCTTCAGGGCGACGTTCGTCACGATCTCCCGCGGGGAGAACGTCGAAAGCTCGTTGACGACGGCGTCGTCGGAGCCCGACGCGTCGACGGCGGTCGCGCAGATATACGCCGTCGAGATATCCGAAAAGCAGAGACCGACGGTCGGACCGTCGCAGTACATGGTGCAGAGGTAGTTGTTGCTGTCCTCGCGGAGCAGGTCGGATTCGATGAGCGTGCCGGGCGTCACGACGCGGATGACCTCGCGCTTGACGAGCGTTTTCGTCTTCGACGGGTCCTCCATCTGCTCGCAGATCGCGACCTTGTATCCCTTCGAGATGAGCTTTCCGATATACGGCTCGCAGGAGTGGTAAGGAACGCCGCACATCGGGGCGCGCTCCTCCTCGCCGCAGTCGCGGCCGGTGAGCGTCAGTTCGAGCTCGCGCGAGGCGATCTGGGCGTCCTCAAAGAACATCTCGTAGAAGTCTCCGAGACGGTAGAAAAGGATATAGTCGCGGTATTTGTCCTTGACCTCAAGGTACTGCTGCATCATCGGAGTCATTGCCATCGGTCGCCTCCATTTATTCCTTTTCGGACAGTTCCCCGGCGATCCAGAACGCGCCGGAGCCGGTTATATCGACGTTTACGAACTTCCCCGTCAGCTCTTCGCCGCCCGGAAAATGGACGGGACGGGCGGGCGCGCCGCGCCCGGTCATCATGCCGGGGTCGGTGCGGCTCACGCCGTCGGCGAGAACGCGGAGCGTGCGCCCCACGAAGCGGCTGTTCCGCTCCTCGGAGAGCGCCGTCCCGAGCGCGAGAAGACGCTCCATCCGCTCGGCGGATACGTCGCGCGGGATCTGCGGCTCCATCTTCGCGGCGGGCGTGCCGACGCGCGGGGAATAGATAAACGAAAAGATCATATCAAAGCGCGCGAGGCGCATGAGGTCGAGCGTGTCGAGAAAGTCCTTCTCCTCCTCGCCGGGAAATCCGACGATGATATCGGACGTCAGGGTCACGTCCGGCACGCGGGCGCGGAGCTTTTCGACGACGGAGAGATACCGCTCGCGGTCGTAGTGACGGTTCATCATCGCGAGGATCCGGTCGGAGCCCGACTGAACGGGGAGATGGAAGTGCTTCACTACCTTTTTTTCCTCCGCGATCACGTCGATCAGCTCGTCCGAGGCGTCCTTCGGATGGCTCGTCATGAAACGAAGCTCGAAGTCGCCGTCGATCCGGCAGATGCGGCGCATCAGTTCGGCGATGCCGCACCCGAAATCGCCGTCCTTCCCGTACGAGTTGACGTTCTGACCGAGCAGGGTGATGTTCTTCGCCCCGCCGTCGACGAGACGCTTCGCCTCCTCGACGACGTCCTCCGGGCGGCGGCTCCGCTCGCGCCCCCTGACGTACGGGACGATGCAGTAGGAACAGAAATTGTTGCAGCCGTACATAACGGAAAGCCACGCGGAATACGCCTTTTCCCTGACCTTCGGAAGCCCCTCCGCTATCCCGTTCGCGCCCGCGGAGAGGAATCGGCGCGTCCCGCCCATCGCGTCCCTGACGAGCGACGGCAGGGAGAACGCGGACGACGGCTCGAAGACGAAATCGACGTAGGGATAACTCCGCTTCAGCGTTTCGGCGCGGTGCGCCTCCGCCGCCATACACCCGCCGACGCCGATTATGACGCCGGGGTCGGCGTCCTTGACGTGCTTGTACGTCCCGATGACGGAAAGCGCCTTTTTCTCGGCGTGCTCGCGGATCGCGCAGGTGTTGACAAGGATCAGCTTCGCCCCTTCCGGCCCGGGGGCGGGGACGAAGCCCATCGCCTCGGCGATACCGGCGAGCTGTTCGCTGTCCGCCTCATTCTGCTGGCACCCGAAGGTGCGGATATAGTAACCGGGAGCGGCGTCGCCGAAAAGGCCGCGGGCGCGAAGATCCTCCGCTATCCCGCGGGCGACTTCGAGTTCTTCGCCGACCGCGCCGCTCTTCATTTTTTCAGCCAAAATACGCCTCCGGACGGGAGGGATTTGCCCGTCCCCATCCGCGGACGGACATACTGTCCTCATTATAAAAATATTATACACGAAACGCGCGGTCAAGTCAATCGTTATCGCCCCGGTCCGGCGCGAATATCGCGCGAATATCGCGCCCGCGGGGCGGCAAAATTTTTTCGATTTTTCTGTTGACAAACCGGAACGGGTATAGTATAATACACTTTGCCGACGGAGTACCGTCGACAGATGCGAGAGTGGCGGAACTGGCAGACGCGCACGTTTGAGGGGCGTGTGGTTCACACCGTACGGGTTCAAGTCCCGTTTCTCGCATAACAAAAGGGCATCCTTTGGATGCCCTTTTGTTATGCGAGAAATTGAACACGGGACTTGAACGGCGCGTGTAAGCAAACAGTCCGGGGGACTGTTTGCCCGCGCCGATGACCGAGGGAGCGCGAGCTTTTCGAAACGTCGAAAAGCGAGCCCGCGCGACCGAGAACAAGTCCCGTCCGCACCGGAGGTGCGGCAAAAAGCCGTTGAAACTTCATTTTGAGTTGTTATCAGTTTCGAATGACAGTCCGGGGGACTGCGTGCCCGCGCCGCTGACCGAGGGAGCGGTGCGAATTTGCGTTCAGCAAATGAGCAACTCGCGCG
>JAFSWB010000079.1 GCA_017444735.1 Clostridia bacterium
AAATGATGAAATGAGTTCCGCTTCATGCGCCGAAGGCGCTCATCATTCGGCGAAGCCGTTCATCATGCGCGAAAGCGCTCATCATGTGCCGCGCAAGCGGAACTCATCATTTGCCGACTGTCCTTAAGAACAGTCGGCATACCGGGACCGTTTTTTCTCGGAAAAGTTGCTTTGGGGGAAAAAGTATGGTACGATAAAAGAAGAAGAAAAATCAAGGAGAACGGTATGGGAGAAAAATTCGTTTACGACAGATCGAAGCTTCCGCGTCCCGTCCTCGAGGGACACGACGACTGGATCGATCTTTACTACAAGGCGTGGGAGCTTGCGTTCAGAAACGTCGAGTATCTCGACCGCCCGGGCTGGAAGGACATAATGACGTGTATGCCCGGCGTGGGGATAACGTGGCAGTGGGACTCCTGCATAATGACGTTCATCACCAACTACTCGAACGGGACGCTCAACGCGTTCAACAATCTCGACAACCTCTATATGCTCCGCCGCGAGTCCGACGGCTTCATGGCGATGGCGTACGTCATCGAGACGGGAGAGCCGGCGTACGGCGAGCGGATCAACCCCCCGCTCATGGCGTGGGCCGAATGGGAGCACTATCGCGTCACGGGCGACTCCTCCCGCTTCGCCTCCGTCCTCCCCGCGCTCGAGGGGATCTTCTCGTTCATCGAGAACAAGAGAAGGCGCGGCGACTGCGATCTTTACTGGTTCGAGGACCCGGGCTCGTCGGGGATGGACAACTCCCCGCGCGGCGGCTATTTCGCCCGTCATCTCGACGGGAGCGACGTCTGTCACGTAGATCTCGCCTGTCAGCAGGCGCTGTCGGCGGACCGGCTGGCGAAGATATGCGGCGTCCTCGGCCTTCACGAAAAGAAGGCGTTTTACGAGAGTGAAAAAGAGCGTATTAACGCTCTCATCAACCGCTTCCACTACAGCGGCAGGGCGGGGTGGTATTTCGACTTCTTCTCCCGCGACGTGAGAGGGCAGAAGGTCAAATTCATCAACTCGAAGACGGCGGCGGCGTTCTGGGCTCTGCTCGGCGGCGCGGCTGACGGCGAGCGCCGCGAGGCGATGAAGGATCATATGTTCAACGAAAACGAATTCTTCACGAAGATACCGTTCGCGTCCCTTTCCGCGGACGATCCGAATTACGACCGGACCGGCGGGTACTGGCTCGGCGGCGTCTGGCCGCCGACGAATTACGCGGCGGTTAGAGGGCTCTGCGCCTCGGGTATGAGAGAGCTTGCCCGAACGGCGGTCGTCCGTATGATCGAGGGTATGAGCGCCGTCGCGCGCGATCCCGCGTTCGGCGGTATCTGGGAGTGTTACGCGCCCGAGGATCACCGTCCGGCGACGACGGAGGACGGCGGACTCGTCCGCTCCGAATTCGTCGGGTGGGGCGGGCTCGCGCCGATCACGATGCTGATCGAGAATATCATCGGCCTCGAATTCGACGCCCCCGCGAACACCGTCACGTTCAACCTCGACGCGCGCGAGGCGTGCGGACTCGAGAATATGGACTTCGGCGGCAACAAGATCTCCGTCAGGTGTACGGAATATCAGTCCTTCCGCGACAAAACGGTGATCGAGACGGAGGCGGAAAGGCCGTTCCGCCTCGTCGTCAACACGAAGTACCTCTGGGACCCCGTCACGCTCGACGTCCCGGCGGGGAAGAGCTCGTTCAGAGTCTGAAAAACCGCGCTCCGCAAAAAGAAACGCCGGCTGAGGCAAGGACCGTTTTCCTTGCTTCAGCCGGTTCTTCTATTCTTCTTCGACCGGGGCGGAGAAAAGCCCCTCGACGATGTCGCCCGCCTCCGTCAGCCGCCCGTACGGGACGTAGAAGCGGATCCGCTCCCGCATCGGGCCGGTCTTCAGCGAAAGGCCCGCGCCGAGCACGTTCTTCCCGATGAACGGTATACCGTTCTGTTTCAGAACGTCCGCCAGCATCTCCCCCCATAGCTGTTCCTTCTCGGTGAGGAAGCACGGATCGTCCGGCTCCGGGCCGCGGGCGCTTTTCCGCCCGCATACCGGACAGCGTTTTCCGTCGAACAGGATATAGCAGTTCCCGCAGTAAAGCGTCATGGATTCGTCTCCTTTCCGTCAACCGTTCAGACGGTCGATCAGCCCGAGCGTTTTGTTCGCCATATCGGTTATAGACACACGCCGAAAATCTATCATATCGGTTTCGAGCGTGTCGGCGACGCGGTCGGTGAAGGAGCGGGGCAGGGCGTCGAAGCCGAGCGCCGCGCCGAGGACGGAGCCCGCGGTCGCGCCGTTGCAGTCGGTATCGAATCCCGTCCCGACGGCGAGCCCGACGGTCCGGGCGTAGTCGCCGCCGCCGTAAAGGAGCGCCGCCGTAACGATCTGCGCGTTCGGGATCACGTGCGTCCAGCCGTGGGAGTCCGCCTCGTCCCACCGCTTGTGGATCCCGGCGAAGCACTCGTCTGCGGGGACGCCGGAGCTGTAATTCTCCATCGTTTCCGTCACGGCTTCGTGAAGGCGCGACCTCTTCGGTATCTCGGAAAGACCCCGCCGGATCGCCGATCCGATATCGCCGCACCCGAAGGCGGCGGCGATCGTCGCGGAGGCCCACATTTCTCCGTATATCCCGTTCTTCACGTGGGAGACGCTCGCGTCGCGGAAGGCGAGCTCCGCCGCCTTCCCGGGGTCGCACGGGCAGACGTAGCCGAAGACGTCGCCTCTTATCTGCGCGCCGATCCACTCCCTGTACGGATTTTTGTAAAGCGCCGTGTCCGGCGGGCGGTATCCCTTGACGTAGTTGAGGAAAGCGACTCTCTCCGCGGTGCAGTACGCTTTGACGCTCTGCTCCCCGATCCACGTTTCAAGAACGTTCCGGGGAGTAAAACCGTACCCGTACCGGTCGAGAAGCAGATACGCGATCATCATGTAGTCGACGTCGTCGTCGGGCGGCATCCTCCCGAAATCGCGCGGGTACGCCCTCTCCCGGATATTCCATTTTATCCCGCGGGCGACGGCGTCCGTTATCTCCTCGCGGTCGATATATCGCGTCATCGGGAAATTCCCGGTCCTCCCGAGGATAAGGCGCAGCTCGCCGGAGCCGATCCCCTCGACGGGTTTTCCGAGCAGACAGCCGCAGATCCGCCCGAACCAGCCGCCCTTTATACGGTCGGCGAGCGTCTTCCTGTCGGGGAAGACGAGCGGGACGTCCGACGGCTCTCTCTCCGCTCTGATCGCGGAAAGCTCGCTCGGCTCGACGTACGGATAGCCGTCTTTTATACGCGCGGAGCGGACGATCCCGTAAAGGCGGTCCGCCTCCGCTTCTTTTCCGGGGCCCGCGGGCATGGCGGCGACGGCGTCGAAAAGCGGCTTCGACTTTTCGATATCGAGCCCCTCGTCGACGCTCTGTCTGTACTCGACGTCGAGCTGCTTCTGATAGCAGTCCCAGACGCCCATGCTCTCATAATCCGGCGCGGGATATGTTTTCATTTTCCGTTTGTCTCCTTTTGAAGAGCCCGACGGAGCGATCCGCCGGGCTCGGATATTTTTTCAGTATCTTCCGATCTCCTCAAACGGGAAATACGGGCAGTCCGCCCCTTCCTTTATCCTGTAGTCGCCTATCGTCGGATTGACGAAATACGGATTCTCGGTGAGATCGTGCGCCTCGTTGCCGTCGGCGTGCAGATATTCCTCGTTCACCGCGTAGACGCGGACCTCGTCGTCCCTGTTGAAGAACACGTTGCCCGTGACGGTCGTGACGGGGGCGAGGAAGAAGTTTTCGTTCTCCGGATTCAGTAAGTCGAACGAGAAGGTCGACGCTCCGGGACGGCGCTTTTCGAGCTCCTCGCGGTATCCCGGCACGGTGGAGCAGTAGTTGAGGATCCTGTTCCAGTTGGAGATATGGACGTTGATCGGGAAAATGCTTCTCGCCTCTTCGCCCGCCTCGAGGATCTCCGGGATATGCGAACGGACATCCACGCTCGAACCGGTCACGAAATAGTTGTCGACGACCTTGTTGTCGCGTCCGGCGCCCGCGAACAGAACGGGACCGGCGTCGTAGAAGAGGTTGTTCATATCGGTCGTTCCGCAGTCTCCGAGGTCGGAATACTGCGCGAATCTGCCGACGGTGCCGTCCGGGACCGTGTTGACGAGGTTGTACCTGACGACGGCGTTACTGTCCATCCCGAGCGCGGTGCGGATGACGCCGCCGTCCTCCGAATTCGTCATCGCGCTGTCAAAGTTGTTGTACTCGACGACGACGTCGCAGGAGTAGTCGAACATGACCCCGTAGCGGTGACACCCGACGAAATCGTTGTGGGAGACGAGCCCCTTGGTGCACTGGAAGAGATTCAGCGCGCCCTCGACGTCGTACTGAAGATTCGTGCGGCGGAAGAGGCAGTTGTCGACGAAAATATCGCTGATATTCGTATATCTGTCCGGCCCGTTCGCCGAGTCGAGGAAGTAAACGGAGCAGCCGACCGAGAAATCGAACTCGCTGTCGGTGATCGAGAACGCCATGGGCGCGTCGTCGAGCGAATACTGGATCAGACAGTGGTTGCGCCCGGTCGAATATGCGAACGAGCAGCGGTCGATCGTGACTCCGGAGGTCCTGAACGCGAAGAGGAAGCCGCCGATCGCACGGCGGAAGGAAAGGCCGCGCAGGGTGAGATATCCCGTGTTCCGGAAGTCCATCATAACGTATTCCGGGACGGCGGGGAGACCGTCGCCCGCGTCGTAGGACACTCCGCGCAGCTCGAGCGGACCCGCCGCGCCGGGGATGCTGTATTCGCCCTTCGGGTCGTAGACGTAAAGCGTTCCCGTCGATCTGTCGACCCAGAACTCTCCGTTGACGTCGAGCTCGCCCGGAACGTTCAGCACACACAGCGGGATACCGGTCCCGTCGGTCCCCTGCCAGCCTTCTCTCATCTTCCCGAACTCGCTCTTCTGATAGTCGAGGATCTCGAGGACGCCGGTCTCCGGGTCGTAGCTTTTCGCCTGGAACGTGTCTTTTCTGTATCCGCGGATGATGTTGCCGTAAACGCGCATCTCCGGGATGACCTCCGCGGGATAAGACGAGAGCTTGCGGACAAGTATCCTGTTCGATATGAGCAGGGAAGTGTCGCTGTTCGTGCGGCCCGCCTCGATAAAGCTGTCGGAGCCGTCGGGGTAGAGGTTGGGATATCTCGCGGCGGTGAGGATCGAGTCGTCTCCGAAGATGACGAGATCATCGTACGCGGGTATCTCCGAAAGATAATCCGTCAGGTCGACCTTGCGGATGTTGTCTACCTTGTTTTTGTTGAAGAGCGCCTTTTCGGCCTCGTCGAGTTCCCTGAAGTCCTCCGCCGGGATCACGACGCCGTTGTCGAAGACGACGTCGCCGTCGCCGTATTTGCAGTAAGTGACGGGGCACTCGGGCGTTCCCGAGTCCTCGGCGGTCAGCTCGACGTGGACCGATCTGTACGTTCCCGCCTTGAAAGCGACGGTGACGCCGCCCTTTTCGGGCGTCTTCTCAACGCCGCGCACCGCCTCGATCGCGCGGTCCCACGTTCTGAACGGATGGTCGAAGGAGCCGTCGTTTCCGTCGTCACCGTCCGTCGCGACGTAGAAATCGGCGTCATCGACGAGCGGATATTCCTTTTCGGTGTAGTGCGAACGGACGACGGGTCTGTTATATTTCAGGATGAACGTGCCGTCGTATCTCTCGATTATAGCGGCGAACTGCTCGCGGGTCGCGTCGCCCTCCGGGGCGAGGCGGTTCCCGTCCGTGCCCTTGATAAGACCGGCCTCGACCGCCCATTCGAGCGGCTCGTTCGCCCAATCGGACACTTTTTCGTCGTCCGAAAACGGCGTGAGGTCCGCTCTTTCGGGAACGGACACGGGAGCGGACGACGAAAATCTGAACAGCATCGTCGCGAGCTGCTCTCTTGTGATCTTGCCGTCCGGCTCGAACGTCGTCGCCGTTATTCCTTTAACGACGCCCGTTTCCTTCGCCCAAGCGACGGCGTCCGTGTACCACTCGCCCGCCGGAACGTCGGAAAAGCCGCTCGGCGCGGTCGGGGCGGGGCTTCCCTCGCGCCGCCACAGAACGGTCGCGACCATCGCGCGGGTCAGCGATCCCTCGGGGTCGAATTTGTCCCCGCCGACGCCCTTCATATAGCCGTTATCTACGGCGTATTTTATCGACGCCGCGCTCCAGCGGTCCTCCGCGACGTCGGAAAAGCCCGTTTTCGCCGCCGAGACGACCGTGACGCACGAGGCGATCATAATGACCGAGATGATGATGCTGATCAGTTTTTTCATATAAAGATCCTTTCAGGTTTTTCGGTTTCCGTCCGTTTTCTCAATCGTTGTCGATCCCCAGCTCTTTGCCCTCGTACAACCGGTCGAGCCAGGGGAAGTTCCTCCAGAAGTTCACGTGGAGCCTGTGCATCTCCTCCGTCAGAAGGAGCATCTTCCCGACGCTCCGCCGCTCGGGGTAGAATTCGTAAAATTCGCCGTCGACGTAAAGGGCGAAACGCGCTGTGCTCGTCATTATGACGAGCGAGAAGACGGTCTTGTAGTCGAGATCGAACGACCAGTCCGCGCCGAGCTTCGTCCCGCGATAATGCAGTCCCTTGTGGTCGATCGTGAAGTCGCCCTCGCCGCAGATCTCGCTCGTTCTCTTCTTTTTCACGTATTTGTAGGGTGGGAGATAGCCGAGCTTCACGCGCTCGGTGAACGAATAGTCGGAGTCGGCTCTTATCTCGTCGATAACGGCGGCGCGCTCCTCCTCCACCCACTTCGACGGGGAGACGGGAAGGACGCATTTTTCGTCGAACGGCTCAAATTCGTAATAATCGTTCATCCGCGCGCCGTTGCCGCACTCGCGGCAGACGATCCGGTCGTCCGACGCCTCCGTTGCGAGGTCGGCGCCGCACCGCGGACAGCGGTAACAGATCTCGTCGAGATGCTCGCAGCTTCTACCGTGCATTTTCCACTTTATGTGATTTTCGCGCGTCCACTCGAATTCGTCGTGTCTGAACGTCTCGTTCAGCTTCGCGTCGATATCGGCGGGGGACGCCGCCTTGAGATCTTCGACCGTGTAGAGAAGGCGAAGACGCGCCTCGGTCCGCCCCTTCCTCTCCTCGAGAAAGTGCTTCGTGCTCGTCAGATACTCCCCGCGCAGCTCGAGAAAGTAGACGGGCGCGCCGCAGAACTGCAAAAACCGCCCCGTCCCCGGGATGACCGGCTGATTGACCCCGTAGATCGAGCTCATCCCCTCCGGCGAGAGGGCGACGCCGCCCCCCTGACGCAGGACGGAGCTTATCGCCCGGACTCCGGGGATATCGGCGCCGTAGACCTTCTTCGGGATGATCCTGTTCAGAAGGAACACCGCGTGAAGATGCGAGCGGAAGAACTCGCTGTACCCGGCCACCATATTGTATGAGCGCGGGAACGCCGCCTTCATCGTGTAAAGGTGGTCGAGGCGCGACAGATGATTCCAGACGATGACGAACGGCCCCTTCTTCGGAAGAGGGTCCTCGACCGTTATATGCGGATTGTATTTCGGCAAAAGGACCGCCGACGCGATCGCGTTGTACGCGTAGGTGACGACCGGGCTCGGCGAGCGGTATTTTCTTTTTGAGAGCTTCGTCTGAAGCGTTTCCTTTGGCTTCATATCTTTTCCGTCCCGAATTTTTGTATACACATATTTTAATATAACGCCGCTCATAATTCAAGAGCGTTTTTTTCTTTGACAACACGGGGCGCGTTGTGATATACTGTAAAACAGTATTCCGGGCGAAAAGCCCGTCTTGAAAGGAGAAAATGAAATGAAGAAACTGTTTGCGATCATTCTCGCGGCTCTTATGCTTCTCGCGCTCGCTTCATGCGGAGCCGGAAAGCCCGCCGAGAGCGAAAAAACCTCCGACAAGGAGACGGAGGCGACCGCTCCCGCCACCGAAGAGGCGACGGAGTCCGAGACGGAAAAAGAGACCGAACCCGCCGTTCCGCTTGAAGAAGCGGTCGAGGCGTTCCTCGACAAGTACCTCTGCGTCACGCACGGCAAGCTCGATATAATGTTCAACTACGCCGGCGCGTCGTTCACGCAGGAGAATATCGCCGCGGTCATCAGAGAGGCCGCCGGACTCGGCGAAGACGTTGAGATCAAGATCGGCGACGACGATTTTGAAGGACTCTTCGAGGGTTATCAGGGATCCGGAGACGGCGGCGGCGGAGTCGGCGTCGGCTTCGTATGGCCCGCTCCCGTAGTCGTCACCTTCACGAATTCCTCGACGGGCGAGACCGTCGAGAAGAAGATCTCGTTCTCGTTCCGCAAGTGCCTCCCGTCGTCGGAGATATGGCCGAAGGGCGTTATGGGGACCTGTCCCGAGGACGCCGACGAGACGATGAAGAACGTCTACCCGCAGCTCAAGACCGTTGAGATCTCCGAGGAGAATCCCACGTTCACGGGTTACACGGGAGAGTACACCGCCGAGGCGATCGAGGCGTATTTCCGCGAGCTCACCGGCCTTTCCGACGGGGACGCTTACGGCTTCGTCGCGGTGGGATTCGATCCCGAAACGAAGGGCGAATCCTTCTTCCCGCTCTTCTTCAGCAAGAACGCTCCCGACGGCAGATTCGACGCCGTCTGGGTCGAAACCGCTTTCTGAACCTAATGATCCGCCCCCGGCGCGGAACGGTCCGCGCCGGGGGCGATCTTTTTTATTTGTTCGGCATATCCTTGGGGTCCGCCTGCTCGACCGTGATCCTGAACCCGCCCGCCGAGAAGTGCGCTTTGCACCAGACGTACGGATACTGGGGCGACACGGTGAAGACGGGGTCGTTGCACGCCCGCGTCGCCGTGTGAGTGACGTGGACCTTGTGGCTCCCGTAAGGAACGCTTATCCTTATGCTCTGCTTGTTCGCAAGGTGACCGCACGGAACGTCGTCGATATAGACGCCCATTCCGACTGCCATTCCCATCATATTGCCCATCCGGTAGAGCTGGATGATGCCGCCGCGGGGCAGAGCGCCGCCGCACGTCGGGCAGGCGGGCTGTCCGTCCGCGCCGTCGAAGACGTGACCGTTCTGACAGCGGTAGCGGACCGGGATATGCGAAAAGTCGAATCCGAAGGGCCTCGCCATGTCGATCTGAGGCGCGGGTTGGGGCTGCGCGGGTTGAGGCTGCGCGGGTTGAGGCTGCGCGGGTTGGGGCTGCGCGGGTTGAGGCTGCGGTACCGCGGATTCGACCTTCGTTCCGCACTTTCCGCAGAAGTTCGCACCGGCGGGCAGAGCCGCGCCGCATTTGACGCAAAAAGCCATTTCTTTTCCCCTTTCGGTATTATATATCGACCGCGGTCAGTCTTTTATACCCCTCCGCGGCGAAGACCGGGCGGCGGGAGGCGTCCGCGAGGACGGAGGTGACCTCGGCTATATACATCGTGTGGTCGCCGACGGCGACGGCGTTTACAAGTCTGCATTCGAGGACGAGCGCGCTCATTCTGACGTGAGGCGCGCCGACGGTCTCGCCGTCCTCGAGCTCTATCCCGAACTCGGCGGCCTTGTCGCAGTCGCGCCCGGAGCGCGTGCCGCAGAGGAACGCCGCCTCCTTTATCGACTCGTCTGGCATGCTGAGAGTGAACTCCCCGTTTTTCTTTATGAGCGAGCCGGTCAGTCCGCGGTCGCTCGTGCAGATCGCGACCGTCGCGGGGCTGTTCGACACGTACGTCCACCACGAGAGCGCCATTACGTTCGCCGTTCCGTCCTCTTTTCTCGTCGCGACGAGGGCGAACGGATTCGGCGACGTCATCCTCTCGGCGTCTTTTATCGTCACGTGTTCCATGATCTCTGTCTCCTTCTTCTTTTTTATCCTGCTTTTATTGTATCAGTTTTTATTCGAAAAAGCAACACGGAAATCGGCGGCGGGGTGTTGCAAAAAAGGCGTTTTTGTGGTATAAATGTTTCAGGCGAAATAATTATTCTTCATTAAAGGAGTTTTCAATATGGCAATCACTTTTTTCCTCGATCCGAAAGCGGACGTCGGGGCGGTAAAAGAGGCCTGCGCCGCCGCGAAGGAGGGCGGGTACGAGTATATCTGCCTGCCGCAGTGGTTCGTCTCTTTCGCAAAGGCGGAGCTTGAGGGATCCGCCGTCGGCGTCGCGACGATCCTCGGACTCCCGGGCGGGACGACGAGCCCTTACGCCAAGTTCGCGGAGGCGAAGCAGGCGATCCTCGCCGGAGCCGCTCTCATCATTTTCCCGGTCAATATGGCGCTTCTCGAGGCGGGCGACTTCGCCGCGGCGAAAGCCGACCTCGACACCGCTCTCGTCGCGTGCAAGATCGAGAGCGGCAAGAAGAGCGGCGTGAAGACCGCGGCGCTGATAGACGGCGAAAAGCTCGGGACGGACGCGCTCCGCCGGGCGGCGGAAAACTGCGTCGCGTCCGGCGTCGGTTCCGTCATGATCGCACATAACGAAGCGGCGGCGGAGGCGATCTCCCGGGAGCTTCCCGCGGTCGTCGCGTTCTGAAATAATCAAGAAAGGATAAATACGATGAAAGCGGTAGTAAAATACGGCTACGGTCCGGGCGAGACCGAACTCCGCGACGTTCCCGTGCCGGAGATCGGCGACGACGATCTTCTGATCGAAGTCAAGGCGGCGGGCGTCTGCGGCTCCGACATCGCGTTTGACGACGGCGGTCACAAGGAGATCCTGAACCCGCCCGTCGTTCTCGGCCACGAGTTTTCCGGGATGGTATGCAAGGTCGGAAAGAACGTGACGAAATGGAAGGTCGGCGACCGCGTCATGTCCGACAACACCGGCGAGGTCTGCGGCGAGTGCTACGCCTGCAACACGGCTGATTTTCTCTCCTGCCCGGAGAGAAAGGGCATCGGCTACGGAATGGACGGCGGCTTCACCAACTACGTGAAGATTCTCGGCAAGACGCTCGCGCGCGTTCCGCACAGTCTGATGCGGATACCCGACTGCATGAGCTACGAGGAGGCGGCGATCATGGACCCCGCCTGCAACGGCTACATGGCGGTCGTTCAGGAAGCGAAAGTGATGCCCGGCGATTTCGTCGCGGTCTTCGGCGTCGGCGCGCTCGGACTCTTCTCGATCCAGGCGGCGAGGGCGGCGGGAGCCGCGAAGATCATCGCGATCGCGCTCTCGTCCGACGGGGACGGACGGTTCGGAATGGCGGAGCTGTGCGGCGCCACGCATATTATCAAGTCGGACCTTGAGGATCCGGTCGCGCGCGTCCGCGAGATCACGAGGGGAGAGGGATGCTCCTGCGTCGTCGACGCTGCGGGCGTCAACGTCATAATGCCCCAGATGCTCGGCATCGTCCGCACGGCGGGGATCATCGTCAAGATCGGTTACGACCACCACCCGTACGGCAGATCGCTCGATCCGTTCATCGACGGCGCGATCGCGCTCAAGGGACACTTCGGTTACGACTGGGTGTCGTGGCGCAACGTCGCGAACCTCGTCGAGGCGGGCAAGTTCGACCTCAAATGCATGATCTCACACAGGATGAAGGTATCCGAGTTCCGCGAGGCGTTCGATATGGTCCGCCGCAAGGAATCGATAAAGATCATCCTTTATCCCGACGAAATATAAGGAGGCATTGATTTTGGAAATATTCATCTGCGCCGATTTTTCAGGCGACGGCATCAATATGCTCGAGGCGCTCGGTCACACCGTCCGCACGGGCGGCTGGGGATTCACCAACGTGATCCTTGACGAGGACGCCATGATCCGCGACATCGGGAACGCCGACGTTCTCTTCGTCGGGTACGAGCCGGTCACGCGCCGCGTGCTCGAAAACACACACCTCAAAATGATCTTCTCGATCCGCGGCGGTCCGCGCGCGAACATCGACGTCGACACGTGCACGGAGATGGGGATCCCCGTCTTCTACACGTTCGGACGCGAGGCGCTTCCCGTCGCCGACTTCACGATCGGTCTTATCCTCGCTCTCGCGAGAAAGATCGTCCGCGCCGACTCTGAGCTTCACCGCGGCGTCTTCACCGCGCCCGCCGTCGAGTTCGGAAGCGAAAAGGACGTTATCTGGGATATGGACCCGAACGGCCCGTGGCAGTCCCGCAAGGGGATGGAGATGGAGGGCAAGGTCCTCGGACTCATCGGCTTCGGAACGGTCGGCCGTCAGGTCGCCCGCCGCGCTCACGGCTTCGATATGGACGTTCTCGTCTACGACCCGTACCAGCCCGCCGAGGCGGTCGCCGCGTGCGGATGCCGCAAGGTAGAGCTCGACGAGCTTCTCGTCAGCTCGGATATAATCAGCTTCCACGCGAAGATGAACGACTCGAACAAGGGGATGGTCTCGTACGATCAGTTCGCGAAGATGAAGGACGGCGTCTTTATCGTCAACACGGCGCGCGCCGGACTGATGGACGAGGGCGCGCTCCGCGCGGCGCTCCGCTCCGGCAAGCTCGGCGGTCTCGCGCTCGACGTTTTCCACACCGAGCCGGTCAAGCGCGACGACGAGTATTTCGACTACCCGAACGTCATCCTCACCCCGCACATCGCGGGCGGCGGACGCGACGTCATCTTCCTTCAGTCGGTCATGCTCGTGAACGACTTCATGCTCTATCTCGCCGGCGGTATGCCGAAGGCGATAGTCAACCCCGAAGTTTTCAAGAAATAAAGGAGAAGAAAAGTGGCACTTGTTAAAACGACCGATATGCTGGCGGCCTGCCTTCGCGGCAAATACGCCGTCGGCGCGTTCAATATCAACGGGCTCGATCAGCCGAAGGCGCTGATCGCCGCCGCCGAGAAAGTCGGCTCTCCCCTGATCGTCGTCGAACCCGGCGTCATCGAAAAATACGTCGATTTCGAGGACTTCGCGCTCGTCACCCGCCGCGCCGCGCGCGACGCGGGCGTGCCCGTCTCGATCCACCTGAGCCACGGACTCTCGCTCGAGCAGTGCGAGAGGGCGGTCCTCGCCGGCTTCACCTCGGTGATGTACGACGGCTCGAAGCTCCCGTTTGAGGAAAACATAGCCAACACCAAAAAAGCGGTCGAGTTCGGTCACGCGCACGGCGTCGCCGTCGAGGGCGAGCTCGGCGCGCTCGGTTCGAGCTTCGTCGACATAACCGAGACGATGACCGACCCCGAAAAGGCGCGCGAGTTCGTCGAGCGCACCGGCGTCGACATCCTCGCCGTCTCGATCGGCAACTCCCACGGCTTCTACAAGGGGACGCCGCATCTCGATTTCGAGCGTCTTTCCGAGATCAGAAAGGCTATCGAGCCGTTCCCCTGCTATCTCACCCTGCACGGCGGGAGCGGTATCTCCGAGGAGCACTTCAAGCGCGCGATCGAAGAGGGCATCACGAAGGTCTGCATCTACACCGAGATGTGCTCGAAGGGGCGCGAGAGGGCGATCCGCTGGTACGGCGAACACCCCGACTACACGGGCAACTACGACACGTGCGATATGACGGCGGAGATCCTCGCGGGCTTCGTCGAATACGAGCTCCGCTGCACGGAGATGTTCATGAGCGCGGGGCGCGACGAAAAGCTCCCCGATCTTCTGAACGCGATACCGGAGAACACCTGCCCGGGCCCCGATTTTCCGTCTCAGCCCGCGCTGAACCCGAACTTCCGGAACGAGGGGAAATTCTGGGACAAATTCTGAATAAAAGGAGGCGACAGCCGTGTATCTGATGGGGATCGACATCGGCACGTCCGGGTGTAAGGCGGTCGTATTCGACAATGAGTGGCGCGCGGTCTGCCGCGCCTACCGAGAATACTCCGTGACCTTCGGACCCGGCGGTCGGCTCGACCTTGACGCGGAGACGGTCTTCGACAAGATGTGCGAGGTCATCCGCGAGGCGAACCGTTCCTCTCCCGGCGCGGTCGCCGCTTTCGCCGTCTCGGCGATAGGAGACGTCGTCGTGCCCGTCGGCGAGGACGACGTCAGCGTCCGCCCGTCGATAATCGACTTCGACCCGAGGGGGGACGCGGAGATAAAGAGCTTCTGCGAGTCCTTCGGGCGCGAGCGGTTTTTCACGATCAACGGGATGCCTCCCCTCTACATCGGGAGCATCGCGAAGATCCTCTGGCTCCGCGATCACGAGCCCGAAAACTACGCGAAGGTGAAAAGATGGGCGACGTATGAGGATCTTATGATCTCAAAGCTCGGTCTTCCGCCCACCGTGAGCTGGTCCGAGGCGTCCCGCACGATGCTTTTCAACATTCGCCGAAAAGACTGGTCGGACGAGATCCTCGCCGCGATCCCGATGAAGAGGGAACAGCTCCCGACGGCGAGCCCCTCGGGGACCGTCATCGGCGTTCTTCCCGATCCGGTCGCCGATCTGCTCGGCTTCTCGCGCGGCGTCACCGCCGTCGTCGGCGGTCACGACATGGTCTGCTCCGCCGTCGGAGCGGGACTCGACGAGAACGACCCCGGCGTCGCGGTCGACATAGCCGGAACGATCGAGGGCGTCGTCACCGCGATGCGCGAGCCGAACACCTCCGCCGAGATGCTGGAGAGCTATTTCCCGTGCTATCCCGGCGGCAGGAACTACGTCACCTTTTCCGTCAACCTGACGGCGGGCTCCGTCGTCAGATGGTTCCGCGACAACGTCGCCCCCGACTGGTACGCCGAGTGCCGCGCGACGGGACGCGATTTCTATTCCTATATGCAGCGCACGATGGACCCCTCGGCCCCCGGCGAGCTGACCGTCATCCCTCATTTCGAGGGGAGCGGGAACCCGTTCTTCTCCGCCGATTCACGCGGCGTGATCTACGGGCTGACGCTCGACGCGAAACGCGAGGACGTCGGACGCGCCGTGATAGAGGGGCTCGCGCTCGATCTGCGGCTCCAGATAGAGACGTTCGGACGCGCCGGGATAAAGATCGGCGCGATCCGCGCCGTCGGCGGGGGCGCGACGATCGACCGTCAGCTTCAGCTCAAGGCGAACGTCACGGGACTGCCCGTAATAAAGGGGCACGTGTCTGATTCGTCCACGCTCGGCGCCGCCGCGTACGCCGCGTACGGTATGGGCGGGCTCTCCGATCCCTCCGAGGCGTACCGCCGGATCGGCGGGGACGAAAAGACGTTTTACCCCGACCGGGCGGCGCACGAAAGATTTCTCGGACGGTACGAGTTTTACCGCCGTCTCATGTACGCCGTCAACGCGCCCGAAATGAGATAACAAATAAGAAATGAGGTATAAAAAATGAAGAGGATTCCCGAACTCGTCGTAATGCTCACGCACAACGATCAGACCGTTCCCGACGCCGTCGAGGTATTCGAGGCGGCGAAGAACTCCAAGGCCGGATTCTGGGGCTTCAAGGAGATCGGTCTTCCCGAGGACAAAATGAAGCTCCTCGTCGACAAGATGAAGGCGGCGGGGAAGACGACGTTCCTCGAGGTCGTCGACTACACCGAGGAAGGATGCGTCGAGGGCGCGAAGATCGGCGCCCGCTGCGGATTCGACGTCCTTATGGGCACGCTTTACTTCGACTCCGTCAAAAAGGTCGCCGACGAGGCGGGCATGAAATACATGCCGTTCGTAGGCGAGCTCTCCGGCCGTCCGTCGATCCTCGGCGGCACGATCGAGGGGATGATAAAGGAAGCTAACGACCTCGTCGACAAGAAGGGGATAAAGGGCTTCGATCTTCTCGGCTACCGCTTCACCGGCGACGCCGTTAAGCTGAACGAGGAATTCGTGAAGCAGGTCAGAGCGGACGTCTGCCTCGCCGGAAGCGTCTCGAGCTTCAAACGTCTCGACGAGGTCAGGGCGACCGGCGCGTGGGCGTTCACGATCGGCGGCGCGTTCTTCGAGAACAAGTTCGGCGAAGGACTCTCCTTCGGCGAGCAGATCGACGTCGTCGTCGACTATATGAACAGATAAAGTGGCCGACCGTTTCGTTTTCATCGACAGGGACGGCACCATGGGCGGACGGGCTTATCTCGAACACCCGTGGGAATACGAGCCGTATCCGTTCACGCGTGAGGCGTTCTCGCTCCTTCGGAAAAACGGCTTCATCCCCGTCGTCATCACGAATCAGGCGTGCTTTGCGCGCGGGAAGGCGGGCGACTACGACTTCGACGCCGAGTTCCGCGATATCGGCGCGTCCGACTGGTTCATCTGTCCGCACGACTCGGGCGACGGGTGCGACTGCCGGAAGCCGAAGCCGGGGCTCCTGTATCAGGCGCGGCGGAAATACGGCATGGACCTTTCCGACACGTATATGATCGGCGACCGCTGGAGCGACATGGTCGCCGGCGGGCTCGCCGGATGCCGACTGATCCCCGTCATGACGTGCTACGGTCCCGAGACGATGGGACCCTCGCGCGAAAAGTGGGGGGAGTACGAGCCGGTCTACGTCGCCGCCGACCTCCTCGACGCCGCAAAATGGATAATATCTCACTGAAAAATCGCCTTCCGGGTTTCAGCCCGGAAGGCGTTTTTTGAACTATTTTTGTGTCGGCTCGCCCGGCGTTCTTTATTGAGGACGTCGAAATATTCTGACAATCTGTTTTTGAACGAGGGTTACCGCATAGGTTATCAGACGAGGAAAAGAGCGCCTTCCGCAGTTGGGAAGGCGCTTTTTGTATCAAGAAAACCACGCGATAGTCGCGTGGTTCAAAAGAGGTTAACCGATGAGAAGAGAATCCTCCGTTTGTGGTAGAATAAAGAAGGCCTGCCAGCCAAACAAAGAACCACAAACGGAGGATTAACATCTATGAA
>JAFSWB010000080.1 GCA_017444735.1 Clostridia bacterium
GCGAGAGACACGAAGCTCGGTCCGGAAGAGATCACGAGAGACATTCCGAACGCGGGCGAAGAAGCTCTCAAGAACCTCGACGCCGAGGGCATAGTCCGCATCGGTACCGAGGTGCGCTCGGGCGATATCCTCGTCGGTAAAGTCACGCCGAAGGGCGAGACGGAGCTGACCGCCGAGGAAAGACTTCTCCGCGCGATCTTCGGAGAGAAGGCGCGCGAGGTCCGCGACACGTCGATGAGAGTTCCTCACGGCGAGAGCGGAGTCGTCGTTGACGTCAAGGTGTTCTCCCGCGAGAACGGAGACGAGCTCTCCCCCGGCGTCAACAAAGTCATCAGAGTTTATATCGCACAGAAGAGAAAGATCTCCGTCGGCGACAAGATGGCGGGACGTCACGGCAACAAGGGCGTCGTATCGCGCATACTTCCTCCCGAGGATATGCCCTTCCTTCCCGACGGCACTCCTCTCGACATCGTGCTCAATCCTCTCGGCGTTCCTTCCCGAATGAACATCGGTCAGGTGCTCGAGGTACACCTCGGCATCGCGGCTAAGCGTCTCGGATGGAAAATCATGACGCCCGTTTTCGACGGCGCGACGGAGCGCGATATCACCGAATGTCTGCGTATGGCGGGCATCGGACGCGACATCCTGCCTCTTGAGAACGTGGACGGCAAGCATCTGTACGAGGAGATCACGGACGAGGCGACCGGAAAGGTCGACCTCCGCGAGCTTACCGACGAAGAGAGAGCCGACGAGGCTTACATGGAGTCTTTGAAAGCGGCTAAGAAGCTGAAGGTAGTGGACGGCAAGACCATCCTTTACGACGGCAGAACGGGCGAACCCTTCGACAACCCGGTCACCGTCGGCATCATGTATTACCTCAAGCTCCACCACCTCGTCGACGACAAGATCCACGCGCGTTCCACGGGTCCTTATTCCCTCGTCACACAGCAGCCTCTCGGCGGTAAGGCACAGTTCGGCGGACAGCGTTTCGGCGAAATGGAAGTCTGGGCGCTCGAGGCTTACGGCGCGGCTTACACTCTCCAGGAGATCCTCACCGTGAAGAGCGACGACGTTTCCGGACGCGTCAAGACCTACGAGGCGATAGTCAAGGGTCAGAACATACCGACTCCGGGCGTTCCCGAGTCGTTCAAAGTGCTCGTGAAAGAGCTTCAGTCGCTCGCGCTCGACGTCCGTGTGCTTGACCGCGACGGAAACGAGATCGAGCTCTCCAAGATCGGCGAGGACGACGAGCCTCCCGTACACCGCCGCCGCGACAGAGACTTCTCCGTCGAGGACGTAGGCGCTGCAGTTGAGACGAGCGACCTCTACGACTCGTTCACAGACGAGCATCCCGAGGGCGAGACGACCGATATTTTCGATCTCGGACAAGAAGTCTACGAAGATAACTTTGCAGACGATTACGGCGACGAATGAGCGCCGCGGGAACCCAAATTTTGATAAAGAGGTAATTGCCGATGGAACGCAATACATTTGAATCTATAAAGATCGGTCTCGCGTCCCCCGAAATGATCAGAAGCTGGTCATACGGCGAGGTCACGAAGCCGGAGACGATCAACTACCGCACGCTCAAGGCGGAGCCCGGCGGGCTTTTCTGCGAGCGCATTTTCGGACCGACGAAGGACTGGGAATGTCTGTGCGGAAAATATAAAAGAATAAGACACAGAAACAAGGTCTGCGAAAAGTGCGGAGTCGAGGTCACCCAAAAGAAGGTGCGCCGCGAGAGAATGGGACACATCGAGCTCGCCGCTCCCGTATCCCACCTCTGGTATTTCAAGACCGTCCCTTCGAGGATCGGCACCCTTCTCGACATCTCCCCGAAGCCCCTTGAAAGCGTACTGTACTTCTCGAGCTACATCGTGACCGATCCCGGCACGACTCCCCTTCTGAAGGGACAGCTCCTCTCCGACGCAGAATTCAGACAGTACAGCGAGCGCTACGAGAACGACTTCACCGCCGAGATGGGCGCGGAAGCGATAAAGAAGCTCCTCGCCGACATCGACATAGAGGCGCTCTCCAAGGAGCTCAAGGACGAGCTCGCGAACGCGACCGGTCAGAAGAAGATGAAGATCATCAAGAGACTCGAGGTCGTCGAGGCTTTCAGAAAGTCCGGCAACCGCCCCGAATGGATGATCCTCGACGTTCTTCCGGTCATCCCTCCGGACATCCGTCCGATGGTCCAGCTCGACGGCGGCAGATTCGCCTGCTCCGACCTGAACGACCTCTATCGCAGAGTCATCAACAGAAACAACAGACTTAAGAAGCTCATCGAGCTCCACGCTCCCGAGATCATCATCAGGAACGAGAAGAGGATGCTCCAGGAAGCGGTCGACTCCCTCATCGACAACGGCAAGCGCGGCAAGGCGGTCACGGGACCGAGCAACAGAGCGCTCAAATCCCTTTCCGAAATGCTCCGCGGCAAGCAGGGACGTTTCCGTCAGAACCTGCTCGGCAAGCGCGTCGACTACTCCGGACGTTCCGTTATCGTCGTCGGACCGAGCCTCAAAATATACCAGTGCGGTCTGCCGAAGGAAATGGCTCTCGAGCTCTTCAAGCCCTTCGTTATGAAGCGCCTCGTCGAGACCCAGAAGGCGATCAATATAAAGAACGCGAAGCAGAAGGTCGAGCGCGTCGATCCCGAAGTGTGGGACGCTCTCGAAAACGTCATCAAGGAACATCCCGTCCTTCTGAACCGCGCTCCCACCCTGCACCGACTTTCCATCCAGGCGTTCGAGCCGATCCTCGTCGAAGGACGAGCGATCAAGCTCCACCCGCTCGTATGTAAGGCGTTCAACGCTGACTTCGACGGCGACCAGATGCCTATACACGTCCCGCTTTCCGCGGAGGCTCAGGCTGAGGCGAGATTCCTCATGCTCTCCGCGAACAACCTTCTGAAGCCCGTCGACGGACGCGCCATCGCCGTTCCGTCCCAGGACATGGTCCTCGGTTCCTTCTACCTCACCCTCGACAAGCCGGGCGAGCCCGGCGAGGGCAAGATGTTCCGCGACTTCAACGAGGCGATGATGGCGTACAGATCGGGCTTCCTCGGCCTGCACGCTCCGATAAAGGTCAGAATGGAGAAGGAGATCGACGGCGAGAAGAAGTCGAAGATCATCGACGCGACTCTCGGACGGCTCATCTTCAACGAAAACATTCCTCAGGACCTCGGCTACGTCGACAGATCGGATCCCGAAAAGGCGTTCGATCTTGAGATCATGTTTGTCACCGGCTCCAAAGAGCTGTCCGCGATCATCGACCGCTGCATCAAGCGCCACGGCTTCGCCGTGACCGCGAAGGTGCTCGACGCGATCAAGAGCATGGGATACAAATACTCGACGAAGGCGTCGATCTCCATTTCGGTCGCCGATATGACGATACCGAAGGAGAAGTACTCCCTGATCGAGGAAGCCGAACACAAGGTCGACGTCGTCCACCGCCACTTCATGCGCGGCGAGCTGACGGACGAGGAGAGATACGAGAACGTTATCGCGATCTGGGAGCAGACGACGAAGGACGTCGTCGCCGCTCTTCAGGCGAACTTCGACCGTTACAACTCGATCAAGATGATGAGCGACTCGGGCGCCCGCGGATCGATGACGCAGATGCGTCAGCTTGCGGGTATGCGCGGACTTATGTTCGCGACCTCCGGTAAGACGATGGAGATCCCGATCAAGTCGAACTTCCGCGAGGGCTTGAATATCCTCGAATACTTCATCGCCGCCAGAGGCGCGCGTAAATCCCTGTCCGACACCGCTCTCAAGACGGCTGACTCGGGTTATCTGACCCGCCGTCTCGTCGACGTCGCTCAGGAAGTCATCGTCCGCGACGTCGACTGCGGAGCGACCCACGGTATGGTCGTCTCCGACATCATGGAGGGCGAAAACGTCATCGAGCCGCTCCGCGACAGGATCGTCGGCAGATACGTGATCGGCGACGTCGTCGATCCCGGGACCGGCGAGGTCATCGTCCCGGACGGCGAGCTCGTCACCGACGCTCTCGCGAACCGCATCATCGCGGCGGGGATAAAGGAAGTCCACATCCGCTCCGTACTGCAGTGCAAGTCCCGCCACGGGATCTGCGCTCACTGCTACGGCACCGACCTCGCAAACGACACGCCCGTCAACGTGGGCGAGTCGGTCGGTATCATAGCGGCGCAGTCCATCGGCGAGCCCGGCACGCAGCTCACGATGAGAACGTTCCACACCGGAGGCGTCGCGGCGGCCAATATCACGCAGGGTCTTCCGAGAGTTGAAGAGCTCTTTGAGGCGAGACGGCCGAAGAAGACCGCGGTCGTCGCCGAGAAGGCCGGCACCGTGTCGATCGAGGACGTCAAGAAGCTCCGCAACATCATTATCACCCCAGACGACGGATCGGAGGCGGTTACCTACACGATCCCGTTCGGCGTCAGGATCACCGTCAAGGACGGCGACCGCGTCGGCGCGGGATTCGGACTCACCGAGGGCGACAAGGCTCCCGCCGATATCCTCAGGATCAACGGCATCGACGCCGTTTACGACTACATTATCCTCGAGGTCCAGAAGGTCTACCGTTCGCAGAGCATCAACATCAACGACAAGCACATCGAGGTCATCGCGCGTCAGATGACGAGAAAGGTCAAGATCGACGACGAGGGCGACACGTCGCTCCTGCCCGGCTCGACCGTGAACATCAACGAGTTCCTCTCCGAGAACGATCTGATCGAAGAGCGGATAGCGGCGGGCGAGACGGATCTCCGTCCCGCGACCTGCGAGCCCGTTCTTCTCGGCATCACGAAGGCGTCGCTCCTCACCGAATCGTTCCTGTCCGCCGCGTCGTTCCAGGAGACGACGAAGGTGCTCACCGAGGCGGCTATCAAGGGCAAGGTCGACCATCTCGTCGGTCTGAAGGAGAACGTCATAATCGGTAAGCTGATCCCCGCCGGAACCGGTATGGAACGCTACCGCGGCGTCGAGGTCGAGAGGACGAATCCGATCGACATCGATCTGTCCGAGTACGATCTCGACGAGCCCGACGACTCGATCGAATCGCTGTCCGCCGCGTTCAGGGAAGAGGAGAAGGAACGCTCCGCCTCCGACAACGGCGACTCCGCCGATTTCGACGGCGCGGATGAGTTCGAGGACGAAGATGACGCCGAGGACGAGGACATCGAAGAGGACGTCGACGAGGTCGACGCTCTGATCGACTCGATCGCGAAGGAAGAATCGGAAGACTGAGAACGATCCTGTTACCCCAAATACACCCCTCCGGCGCCGTTTTCTCCCGCCTTTTCACGGAAATTCTGTCACCTAACGGATTTTTCGGGGAACTATAATTGTGCAAAGGGGAGAAAATAGCGCCGGGAGAGCCCGACTCTTGACAATTTGACATTCAGGGTGTAGAATATATAGTCGGGTATCGGCGTTTTGCGCCGATCCGACCCCATTATTGAAGAAAGGAGAAACAGCATGCCGACACTCAATCAGCTTGTGAGACAGGGCAGACAGGACAAGATCTATAAGTCCAAAGCTCCCGTGCTGCAGCAGGGCTTCAACACGCTCAAGAACCGTTCGACGGATCAGAGCAGCCCTCAGAAGCGCGGCGTCTGCACCAAGGTCACAACGACGACCCCGAAGAAGCCGAACTCTGCGCTCCGCAAGATCGCGAGAGTGCGTCTCAGCAACGGAATGGAAGCTACCTGCTACATTCCCGGGATCGGCCACAATCTGCAGGAGCACTCCGTCGTCCTCATAAGAGGCGGAAGAGTCCGCGACCTGCCCGGTGTTCGTTACCACATCATTCGCGGCACCCTCGACGCTCAGGGCGTCTCGGGACGCAATCAGGCGCGTTCGAAATACGGCGCCAAGAGAGGTAAGAAGTAAACACCCGGAAATATGTGTCAGTGCTGGTTCCACATATAAGCGTTTCAGCCGACACATACGGGGCGGATCACCGTCCCGAGTACCTGTGATATCATATTTTTAATGAAGGAGGGAAGTACAGTGTCGAGAAGAGGTCAGATATCCAAAAGAGACGTCCTGCCCGATCCTCTCTACAACTCGAAAGTCGTCACCAAGCTCATCAACAACGTGATGTACGACGGTAAGAAGGGCGTTGCCCAGAAGATCGTTTACGACGCTTTTTCGATCATAGAGGAAAAGCAGGGCCAGAACCCCCTCGAGGTGTTCAACGAAGCTCTTGAAAATATTATGCCCGTTCTTGAAGTCAAAGCGCGCAGAGTCGGCGGCTCCAACTACCAGGTCCCGATAGAGGTCAGACCGGAGAGACGCCAGACGCTGGGGCTCAGATGGCTTGTCGACTACGCCCGTTCACGCGGCGAAAAGACGATGGCCGAGAGACTCGCAGCGGAAATCGTCGACGCGAAGAACAGCGCCGGCGGCGCCTTCAAGAAGAAGGAAGACACCCACAGAATGGCAGAGGCGAACAAGGCCTTCGCGCATTTCAGATATTGATCACCGCGTCGACAGTCGACAGGACGCAAAAGGAGACAGAGTATAAACGATGCCAAGGGAATATTCGCTTGAGCGTACCAGAAATATCGGCATCATGGCGCACATCGACGCCGGCAAGACGACGACGACTGAGCGCATCCTGTTCTACACCGGAAAGACCCACAAGTTAGGCGAGGTCCACGAGGGCGCCGCCACGATGGACTGGATGGAGCAGGAGCAGGAGAGAGGTATCACGATCACCTCAGCCGCGACGACTTGTTTCTGGAAGGATACGCGAATCAACATCATAGACACCCCCGGCCACGTGGACTTCACGGTCGAGGTCGAGAGATCTCTGAGAGTTCTCGACGGTTCCGTCACCGTCCTCTGCGCCAAGGGTGGCGTTGAGCCCCAGTCTGAGACGGTCTGGAGGCAGGCGGACAAATATCGCGTGCCGAGAATGGCGTACGTCAACAAAATGGACATTATGGGCGCGAACTTCTACCACGTCGTCGACATGATGAAGGATCGGCTCAAGGCCAACGCGATACCGATCCAGCTGCCGATAGGCTCCGAGGACACGTTCCGCGGAATCATCGACCTTATGAATATGGAGGCCGACGTCTATTACGACGATCTCGGCCGCGATATGAGGGTCGAGCCGATACCGGAGGACATGGTCGAAAAGGCAAAGGAGTACCGCGAGGCGATGGTCGAGGCGATAGCCGAGACTGACGAGGAGCTGCTTGAAAAATTCATTTCGGGCGACGAAATAACCGTTCCCGAGCTGAAGCGCGCGCTTCGCGCCGCGACGATCGACAACAAGATCGTCCCCGTGACGTGCGGCACGTCCTACAAAAACAAGGGCGTTCAGAAGCTGCTCGACGCGATCGTCGACTATATGCCCGCTCCGACCGATATTCCCGCGATCAGAGGGACGGATCCGAAGACCGGAGAGGAGATCGACAGGCACGCTTCCGACAGCGAGCCGTTCTCCGCTCTCGCTTTCAAGATCATGACCGACCCGTTCGTCGGAAAGCTCTGCTTCTTCAGGGTCTATTCCGGTCACGCCGAGGCGGGGACCACCGTTTACAACTCCACGAAGGACAAGAGAGAGAGACTCGGGCGTATCGTCCAGATGCACGCCAACGACAGACGCGATATCAACGCGGTTTACGCCGGCGACATCGCCGCCGTCGTCGCCACGAAGTTCACGACGACCGGCGATACGTTCTGCGACGAGAATCACCCCGTCATCCTCGAGTCGATGGAGTTCCCGGAACCCGTCATCAGAGTCGCCATCGAGCCGAAGACCCGCGCGGGTCAGGAAAAGATGGGCATAGGGCTCTCGAAGCTGGCTGAGGAAGACCCCACGTTCCGCACCTATACCGACGAGGACACCGGACAGACGATCATCGCCGGGATGGGCGAGCTCCATCTCGAGATCATCGTCGACCGTCTCCTCCGTGAGTTCAAGGTCGAGGCGAACATCGGCAAGCCCCAGGTCGCCTACAAGGAAACGATCACAAAGCGCGTCGATCACGAGACCCGCTTCCGCCGTCAGACGGGCGGCGCCGGACAGTACGCGCACGTCAAGATCATCCTGGAGCCGAACGAGCCCGGAAAGGGTTACGAATTCATCAACGCCGTGACGGGCGGCGCGATTCCGAAGGAATTTATCGAACCCGTCAATCAGGGTATCCAGGGAGCCATGCAGAACGGCGTCCTCGCCGGGTACAACGTCGTCGACGTGAAGGTCACCCTTTACGACGGCTCGTACCACGAGGTCGACTCGTCCGACATGGCGTTCAAGATCGCCGGTTCGATCGCCTTCAAGGAGGCGATGAGAGAGGCCGGTCCGATCCTCACGGAGCCCATTATGAAGGTTTCCGTAATCACTCCCGATCAATATCTCGGCGACGTGATCGGAGACCTGAACTCCCGCCGCGGACAGGTGAACTCGATGGAGTCCGAAAACGGAGCCACCGAGATCGTCGCGAACGTCCCGCTTTCCGAGATGTTCGGCTACGCCACCGACCTGCGCTCGAAGAGCCAGGGCCGCGCGCAGTATTCGATGGAGCCCTCGCATTTCTCCGAGGTGCCCAAGTCGATAATGGAGTCCATCCTTAAGTCCAACGGAAGATAAAAAAATAAAAAAACAAAAAATCTTAGGAGGAAAATACCAATGGCAAAGGAAAAATTCGAAAGAACAAAACCGCACGTAAACATCGGTACTATCGGTCACGTTGACCACGGTAAGACCACTCTTACCGCCGCTATCACCAAGGTCCTGGCTCTCGCGAACGACAAGATCGAGTTCATGGCATACGATCAGATCGACAACGCTCCCGAGGAAAAGGCCCGCGGTATCACAATCAACACCAGACACGTTGAGTACGAGACGGCTAAACGTCACTACGCTCACGTCGACTGCCCCGGACACGCCGACTACATCAAGAACATGATCACCGGCGCGGCTCAGATGGACGGCGCTATCCTCGTCGTCGCCGCTTCCGACGGCCCGATGCAGCAGACCCGTGAGCACATCCTGCTCGCCCGTCAGGTCGGCGTTCCCGCCATCGTCGTTTATATGAACAAGACTGACCTCGTCGACGAC
>JAFSWB010000081.1 GCA_017444735.1 Clostridia bacterium
GTAACTTCCGTGACCCGGCACATAAAATGGAAAAATCCGTAGGATTTTCACCTCAAAAAGATGAAAACTACGGATTTCTGTTTGCTTTATTCGATTTTTAACCCGTGCTTTTTCGATCTGCGCTAAGTGCGACAGCCCCGTCTGTTTTTTTTAATATGTGGGCGTATCCAGCCGCCATCCGTCCGCGGTCATTTTGAGCGTCAGACGGACATCCTCCTTCTCGCCGGACGGCGCGACGGACGGCGCGACGACGGTCGCCGTGTTTCCTCTCTGTCTCTCCACCCTTATTCCGTCGGTGTCGTACGTTCTGCCGAGAGGGAGCTTTTCTTCCTCGGTCACCCGTCTCCCGGCGAGATATCCCCCGTCGGCGTCGATATATCTGGCGAGGGAGACCGCCTGCTTTTCGGCGTTCCCGCCCTCGCCGACCGTGACGGCGAGACCGGAGAACGCGCCGGTGAAGAGGATCTCCGAATACTCCTTCGTATAGACGCGCAGCGTCGCCGCCTTTATGTCGTCGACCGTGAGGAATCCGCTTTGCGGCTTGATCATATAGTACCCGAGATCGGCGGAGCCGTCCGCGGGCGGAGTCGGCGGAACGTACCACGGGTAAAGGTCCTCCCAGTCGCCTTTCTCCGCGAAGGGAAGGCCGTCCCCGAAATAGATCTCGTTGATCGCGCCGGAATCGGCGACGAGGGACGCCGCCGCGGCGATTATTTCATCCTCTTCGTACTTTTCGCCGCACGAGGAGAGGGAAAGAAGAAGGACGAGGACAAGGGAAAGAAGCGCGGCCGCGGCCGGGAACGACGGTTTTTTCATTCTTTTCAGCCTCTCGTTCTTATATATGATTCGATGCCGTCCGCGAGCGCCTTGATATACGTCTCTCTCCACTCGCCGTCGAAGATCAGCTCCGCGTCGTCGGGGTTGGTGACGTACGCCGCTTCAACGAGGAGAGAGGGCATTTCGGTCCACTTCGTAACGATGTACGAGTCGTTCCAGACGCACCCCTCCGGTTTGATCCGCGAATCGGGGAACGCCTCGCGAAGCCGCGTTTCGATGAATCCGCACAGCTTCGCCGACGGCTCGGCGCAGCCGTTGTCGACGCAGTAGTAGAGCTCGGTCCCGCGGACGTACTCGGCGGACGGAAGAGCGTTGAAATGGATCGATATCATCAGGGCGACGGGGTCGCGTCTGTGTATGACGTTCGCCCAGAGCGTCCTCTCGTACGCGTCGAAGATACCGTTGTCGCGGAGTTCCTTTTCACGGAAGAACATATGGAGCTCTTCCGCCGCCGACCGGATCTCGCCGACTGTCGGGAACGTGTCCGTTCCTCTTAACATCAAGGGCTCGTATCCTCTCTCCTTCAGCTTGTCGAAAAGGAGCGAGGAGAACTCGTACGTGAGATCGCGCTCGTAGACCCCGTTCATATATTTTGAAGTACAGCCGGGGTCGCCGAAGCCGTGACCCGCGTCGATCAGTATCCTCTTCGAATTGAGGTGCGCGTTGACGTCGTAGTCGATCTCGGGAGGTCCCGGGGTCGACGTCTCGGCGGCGGTCGGCTCCTCAGCGGTCGTCGGATCCTCCTCAGCGGTCGTCGGATCCTCCGTCGCGACGGTCGGCTCCTCCGTCGCCGCGGTCGGTCCGTCGGTCGGGTCGGCGGAGTCTTCTCCGGTCGTGACGGCCGCCGGTCCCGTCCCGGTCCCGGCTGATCCCGTGTCCTTTTCGGCGCCGCCGATCCCCGCGAATTCACAAGCGGAAAGAACGATCGCCGCGGTCATGACGGCGAGAACGAGCAAAAGCGTTTTTTTCATTTATGTGTCCTTTCTTCCGCGTCAGTTGCCGGAGAGAATCATTTTTACGACGGAGAGGTATTCTCTGACGAACGCGGGGTAAGCGAATTCGGCCCTCGGGAAGCCCGAGTTGATGAAACGCGGGGAAAGGCCCGCGCGGGAGCAGAGCCGTTTTATCCTCGGGGTGTGCGTGAACGTGGAGACGCAGACGAGGTCGCCTTTGCCCGTCCCGTCGATCAGCGGTTTTGAAAACGCTATGTTTTCCACCGTGTTCCTCGCGCGGTCCTCCGTGATTATCCGGTCCTCTCCGATCCCCTTCGCCGTGAGATACGCGCGCATCGCGTCCGCCTCGGCGACGGGCTCGTTGTCTCCTTTTCCGCCGGAGACGATACAGACGGAGCCGGGGGCGGACGTCATCGCCTCGGCGGCTTTATCGAGCCGATCGGCGAGGATGTCGGAGGGGAGGCCTGTTTTCTCGACGTACGCGCCGAAGACGAGAAAGACGGTGTCGTCGGAAAAAGAGTCGGGCGCGGCGGTTTCCGTCGCCGTGAAAAAGCTGACGGAGAGGACTCCGAACGACACGGCGAAAAAGACGAGACACGCGCACATCGCGCATTTCAGGACGGGATAAGCGCGTTTCAGGAGCTTTTTGAGCGGTTTCCGGAAGATCGCCGGAAGCGCGACGGCGAGGCAGACGAACGACGCCGCGAAGACCGCCTGAGCGTCCTCGGGGAAAAAGATCAGCTTGACGAGATAGATCAGAAAAGTGAGAAACGAAAACGATCCGAAGACGGCGTAGACCGCCGTCAGCGCCCTGTCGAATTTCTTCATGGACGGCAGCCCTCCCGGAAGATGATCTTACGGTAAAATCTTATCACAAAGCGTCGGATTGTTCAACCGGAAGAGAGCGGAAAAAACAGGCGTCCTCCGTTTTTGCGGAGGACGCCGCGCTTTCCGATCATTTTCCGAGAACGGCGGCGCCGATAATACCGGCGTCGTTGCCGAGCTTTGCGATCTCGAGTCTCGTGTGGGGAGTGCCTTCCTTCGTGTACGTTTCTTTGTAGAAGACCTTTTCCTTCAGGGGCTTGAGAAGGTAATCTCCCTCGCCGCAGACGCCGCCGCCGATCGACAGCACCTCGGGCTGGAAGATATTGATGATGTTGCCGAGCCCGCAGGCGAGATAGTCGATATATTCGTCGACTATCTCCGCGCCGACCTCGTCGCCCTTCTTCATCGCGGCGAACGCGTGACGCGCGGAGACGGCGGAGAGATCGCCGCCGATCATCTCTTCAAGGATCGTCTTTCTTCCGGCGCGTCTCGCGTCGGCGATCCTGTCCTTCGTGATGTTGACGAGCCCTGTCGCGGAGGAGTATGCCTCCCAGCATCCGCGGCGGCCGCAGGAGCACTGTCTTCCGTCCTTTTCGATAACGACGTGACCGAGCTCCGCTCCGGCGAAGTTGAAGCCGGAATAGACGTTTCCGTCAATGACGATGCCTCCGCCGAGGCCCGTTCCGAGAGTGATCATAACGGAATATCTGACGCCCTTGGCGACGCCCGCGATCGCCTCGGCTTTCGCCGCGGCGTTGGCGTCGTTCTCGATGTGGACGGGAACGCCGTCGAGCAGAGACGAGAGTCTGTCGGCGAGAGGGTAATCGAGGAACGGGATGTTGTTCGCGTAAACGACGACGCCGCGCTCGCTGTCGGCGGTGCCGGGAGTGGCGACGCCCGCCCACGCGACTTCGGAGAGCGCGATCCCTTCTTCGGCGAGGATCGATTTGCAGAGAGCCGCCATATCGGCGATTATCGCGTCGGCGCCTCTTTCAGCGCCCGTGGGAACGCTCCCTTTCCTCAGGATATTATTGTTTTCGTCAACGATACCCGCGGCGATATTGGTGCCGCCGAGATCAATACCGAGATAGTACATTTTGCGACCGGTCCTTTCGTGTTTCATTTGAAATCTCACAAATATTATAGAGAAGAAACGGCGCTTTTGTCAATAGAAACATTGTGCCGATGAAGAAAAAATCTTTCCGCCGCGCGGACGGGTTCGCGGATATTTCCCGCGACTCTTCCCGCCCTCCGGCGACGGCTTGCCGATACCCGTCGCGGAGATCCTTCATTTTCCCGAATTTCTCTCTGCGGGAGGGGCGGCGGCGCGGCGGGTTTTCTCACAAAAAAGCGCCGGGGCGGACGCTCCGATGCGACATTTTTCACGACGCGCGGGTGATATAATCGCCGCAAAAGGAAGGGAAAAGGAAGGGACTCTTGGAAAAATGAAAAAAATCGGAGCGGAAAAGGCGGTCGGCGCGGGAATACTCAAAAACGAGGGAGGAGAGCCGGCGTTCTTTGTGAGGCCGGCGGTGATAGCCGCGGCGGGAGCCGTCCTTTGCCCCGCGCAGTTCTTCTTCGGCTCTTATCCGTTCGGAGCGGCGCTGATCGCCGCGGTGTCGGGACCGATAAGCGCGCCCGCGGCTCTTCTCGGGACGGTCCTCGGGTGTATGCTCATCCGGGGAGGCGCCGTTATGCTTCCCGTTCTCGTCTCTCTCTTTCTCGGGAGGATCGCGATCGGAATGATCCTGTCCCGCGACGGCGGGAAGGGCGCGAAGGGAGCGTCGGGCGTCTCGCGCTTCGCGCGGTTCGTCTCCGACTGCGCGTCGGTCCGTTATACGGAGTCGGTCTACATAAGGATGGCGATCGCGTCGGCGGCTTCTCTCGCGGGAGGCGTCGTCTTCGCCGCGTCGGGAGCGGAGGGAGCGCCGGGCTTCGCCTCCGCCGTCGCCTCCTCCGTTATCTCGCCGCTTTTCGTCTGGCTTTTCTGCGCGTCTCCCCTGTGGGAGCCGCTCTGCCCCGGAGGGGGGATAAAGACGAGGGACGGGACGCTCCGCGAGGCGGGGACGATCGCGATCCTCGCGGCGCTGACGCTCTCTTTTTACGCGATCAGGATCCCCGTCGTCGATCTCGGCTCGGTCTGCGCGTTCGTTCTCACGGTGATCTCGGTGAGGAGGCGCGGGATACCGATCGGAGTCCTGCGCGGGCTCGTCTGCGGGGCGGTCATCTCCCCTCGGGCGGCGCCGCTTTTCGCGATCTGCGCGCTGGCGGGAGGGCTTGTCTCCCGCGTCTCCGACACGGGCTCCGTCTTCGCCTCCGCGGCGGCGGGCGTTCTGTGGGGATACCGGGAATCCGGCCTCGCCGTCCTCTCCGGGACGCTCCCCGAGATGATCGTCGGCGTCGCCGTGACCGTTCCCGCGGTCGCGCTCGGCTTTTTGCCGCGCGCGGAGAGGCGGACCGGAAGGGCGCGCCCCGCGCCGCGGCGCGAGAAGCGCGCGGAGGAGGACCGCACCGGCCGCCGGCTGTCGGAGCTGTCCGACGGACTCGCGTCCGTGTCGCGCGATCTCTTCCGGATATCGGACGAGCTCACCGCCCCCTCGCGCGAGCAGATAAAGGCGATCTGCGACGAGGCGTTCGCCGGGATCTGTTCGGGATGCGGCCTTCGCCACGCCTGCGACACGGCGGAGCGGGCGGACGTCGAGAGAGTGAAGGAGGAGATCGTCTCCCAGCTTGCGGAAAACGGCAGGGCGAGCGCGTCGGCGGTTTCGAAAACGCTTGCCGGGCGGTGCTATAACGTCGACGCGATAATCGACTCCGTGAACAGAGCGTTTTCGAAAAAAGCGGCGGAGGCGAAGGTGTTCGACAGAACGGCCGTCGTCGCGTCCGACTACGAGGCGGTCGCCGATATGCTGAAGGACGCGGCGAGGGCGGACCGGGACGACTCGTCGTTCGACGAGGAGACGACAAGAGCCCTGTCCCGCCGTCTTCCCGACAGCGGGTTCGCCGCGGACGGGATAGCGGTCTACGGAAAGAGAAAAAAGAGGATCGTCGCGACGGGAGTGCGCCTTCCCGAAACGTCGCTCGGGTCGGAGCAGATAAGGGAGCTGTTCGGCGGGATCCTCGGCGTCCGGTTCGGCGCTCCGTCGTTCAGCATCAGCGGCGACGCGGTCGACATGGAGCTCTCGCTCCTCCCGAAGCTGAAAGCGGAGCACGGGGAGGCGTCGGTCGCCGCGCGCGACGCGAAACGCGTGGGAAAGGGCGAGCCGATTCCGCCGCCCGGCGTCGGACAGTCGGTCTGCGGAGACGCCGTCGGCACGTTCGAGACCGGGGACGGGAGACTGTTTATGCTCATTTCGGACGGAATGGGAAGCGGGAAGGAGGCGTCGGTCACGGCGGGGATGTGCGTCTCGTTCCTCCGCCGGATGCTGACGTCCGGCGCGGAGATGGGGACCGCCCTCAAAATGCTCAATTCGATGATAAGGGCGCGCGGCACGGAGTGCTCGGCGACGGTCGATCTGATGGAGGTCGACCTGATAACGGGAAAAGCGAGATTCGTCAAGAGCGGCGCCGCCCCGTCGTTCGTCATCCGCGGGGGAAGACTGTTCCGCCTTCAGTCGAAGACCGCCCCGATCGGGATAATAAGGGCGCTCGACGCGGAGATGATCGCGTTCGACGTCGAGCCGGGCGACACGGTCGTGATGCTCTCGGACGGCGTCGCCCGGAGCTTTGAGGAAGCGCCGTGGCTCTGCGATCTCCTCGGCGGAGGGACGGTCGCGGAAAACGAACCGGAAGACACGGCGAAGACGGTCGTCCGGCTCGCCGCCGAGTATGGTTCGACGGACGATATAACCGTCGGAGTCGTAAAGTTTGAATAGAATACGCCCCGGGCGCCGCGGAACGGAGAAAGACGCCCGGGGCCCTTTCTTTTTCGGCGGCGATATTGAATTATATAATAAAGTATGTTACAATTAACATGGCGAAAAAGGCGCCTTTTTGAAGACGCCTCAACAATAGATATCGGGGAATCGAAGTGAGTGTGAGAGTGAGAAACAGATTATTTTACATACTTGCCGCGGCGGCGGCGACCGCCGCCGCCGCGCTCCTTCTCTCCGTTCCCGCCTTCGGCGCGGTCATACCGACGGCGGGCGGAACGGTAAGCGCGGACGGCGTTTTCCCGCCTGACGGAGAGGACGCGGTCCCCGTCGTGCCGGACGGAGCGAAGCTGTCATACGCCGGAAGCGTCGGAAGCGTCTCGCGGTCGGAGGACGGGACCGTTGCGGTCGTCCTGACCGGGGGCGGCGGAACGTCGGCGGGACGGGACGGCAAGGAAGACTCGTCGCGCGCCGGCGTCGTGTCCGTGACGGAACGGATCGACCTCGGAGACTGGGACCGGCTGTCCTTCGGCGCGTTCATCAGAGCGGGCGAGGACGGTATACGGTCGTGCCGGCTGATCGTCTCGGTCTATTCGCCGTCCGACACGCTCCGTTACGAGACGGAGTTGAGGCGCGGAGCGCCGACGGCGTCCGTTTTCGACATCGGAAGACTCGGGGACAGATCGGCGATCAGGCGGATCTCGTTCACTTTTGAATGGCAGAGTACGGACGGCGAGCCCGGAGAGATCGTTTTGAGCCGCCTTTGCGGATCGAAGGACGCTCCCGCTCCCGCCGTGACGTCGTCTCTTTCGTTTTGTCCCGTCGCGGGCGCTCTTCACGGCGCGGACGGGAAGCTCTCCGCCGTTCCCGAGGACGGGACGGCGTCCGTCCTCTTCTTTATCGATCCCGACGCCGCGAAGGCGGAGGGCGGCGAGGACGGGGAAGTTCCCGTGCGGTACGCGGCGCTGACGCTCTCGGGCGGCGGCGGAACGGTGACGGCTGAGTTCGATCCTCCCGCGGGGAGCGAGCCCCCCGATCTCTCCTCGCCGAACACGAGGAACGTCGCGGAGGGAGTCTTCACCTATATGTTCCGCTTCGTCGCGGACGAGGTGAAAACGGTGAGATTCACGTTCCGGAACAACGACGGCGGCGCGTTCACCATCGAATCGCTTCGGTTTTTCCCGGCGGGATTCACCGATCCGCATCTTGAGGACATCGGCGCGGTCATCGACTGCGAGCTGAGGGACGGGACGCTCTTTGTCGAGGGCAAGCTGAAAAAGAGCTCCGCCGTTGATTATATGGGCGGAAAGATCGGCCTTTATACCGCTCCCGCCGCGGGCGGGGAGCCCGTTCTGCTCGCCACGGGCAGAGCCGGTTCCGCGTTCTCATTCACCGTTCCGGCGTCGTCTCTTCCCGGCGGCGGTCGGGAAAACTATTTCTGGGTATCCGTTCTCGGAAACGACGGGAACGACATCCCCCTCACCGAAAAGAAATTTATCTCCTCGGCGACCGTGAGCGAGGGCTCCTCCGCCGTCTTCGGCCTCTACGGAGCCGAGCCGGCGGGCGTGTTCGAGGCGGGTATGAAAAGAGCGATCATCGACGTTCGCCTCGACCGTCTCACCGGCGGCGGCCACTCCCTCACGACGGGTCTTTCGGCGAGGAGAGGATCGAAAACGTATTATCTGAACGACGAATACGTCAGACGCCTCGACTCCGAGACGGAGTTTTATTCGGCGGCCGACATCGGCGTATATCTCCGCTTTATCCCCGACGATCCGGCTGAATGGTTCCGCCGGGACGCCGTCGCCCGCGAGGGAGACGACCCGCGCGACCTCGACCTGTATCTCGCGCTTGTCTCGTTTTTCTGCGGCCGGTACGAAAACGTCGCGTCGGTCGTGATCCCCGATCTTTCGTCTCTTTACGACTTCGACGGATCGGAGTGGACAAACGCCGAGGCGGAAGCGCTTCTCGCGCGGCTGACCTACGGCGCGGCGGCGGACGCGACCGGGTCGTTTATCGTGACGGTCCCCGTCCGCGGGGCGGGGAGAAGCCCGAAAGGGGAGATCTTCGCGTCTCTTCTGTCCGAATCGCTGTCCCGCATCGGCCCGATCCCGTGGTCTCTGATGGACGAGGAGAGCGAGGGCGCGTTCGACGGCCTCGATCTCTCGATCGCTTCGATGAGATCGAACGGGACGTCGACGCCGTCGTTCTCGGCTCTCTTCTGGCGCCCGTCCGGCGTTCCCGCGCCGGAGGCGGTCGCGCGTCTGTCCGAGCTTTGCGACACGGCGAGGGCGAAGGGCTCGCGCGCTGTCATCCTCTCGTTCTCCGATCTTTCGGAGACGTCCCTTTTCGACTATTCCGCCTTTCGCGGCGCCGTCACGGCGAGCGAGGGAGAGGTCTTCGCCGCTCTTGATCTTTCCGACGTCGTCGAGATCGCCTCGAGCAGCGTCCTGTTCGACTTTTCCGACTCGTATTCCGCGCAGGGCTTCGTAGCGGGGAGCGGTCTCGGATCGTGCGGCACGTCGTTTTCCTCGGGAAGAACGGGCGACCGCGTCCTCCGGTTTACGCTCGACAGGGAGTCGTCTCTCGGGATCCTCCTCCGTCAGTTCGCAAAGCCGGTGAACTTCTCGCAGTTCCCGGTCGTTGAATTCGACATCGACGTCGTCTCCGACGAGGGAGCCGTCATAACGTTCCTGTTCCGCAGGGACGACGGGACCGCGGAATACGTGCTCGAATGTCCGGCGGGCGAGACGTCGCGCCGCGCCGTCTGCGATATGAGCGACCTTGACGCCGCGGGATCGGTGAGCTGTATCTCGATCCTCGTCCGCAGCTCCGGCACCGTGAGGGCGGACCTCTCGCGCGTGACGGCTCACAGCAGGACGGTGAGGGACGGATCGTTCTCGATCGAGCCGAAGAGCGGAGCGGACGAAAAGGGAGAGACGGCGGACGGAAGGACGGTCTTCCTGATCGTCTCGTCCGCGGCGGTCGCGCTGATCCCGCTCGGGATTTACTGCTTCCGGTTCGACCGCGACGCGGCTTCCGCGCCGGTAAAACCGACTGAAAACAGAAGAAATAAAGGACGGTAATGACAATGAAAACGAAAAAACTGCCGATCATCATTATCGCGGCGGCGCTCGCGCTCACCGCGGCGCTCGCGGGCTGCTCCGCGAAAAAAGACCGGACGGTCCCCGAAGGGATGAAGCTGGCGTCCGATCCCGAGCTCGCGGGCTATACGTTCTTCGTCCCGGAGAGCTGGAGCGTCGATATCAGGACCGCGAGCACGAGGGCGTACTGCACCGGAGCGGACAAGTCGTCGGTCATGGTGATGACGGGCGAGCTCGAACACACCGATTCGACCGTCGAGGGTTGGTGGGAATCGGGTATCGACGAGCTGAAGGCGCTCTACTCCGATTTTGAGCTTATCAGCCGCGAGGACGCGGAGCTCGACGGCGCGAAGGGCGAGAAATTCGTCTACTCCGGCACGTTCGACGGAACGCAGTTCAAATACTCGCAGGTAGCCGCCGTAAAGGGCGGAGTCATATACGTCGTCACTTACGGCGCGACCGCCGACCGGTGGGACTCTCATCTCGAGGAATTCTCCTCGATGATCGGGAATTTCCGCTTCGGGAAGTGACGCGGGGGGCGAGATGATCCGATATCTTGACAACGCCGCCTCCACGGAGCTGTGCGAAGAGGCGAAAGAGGCGATCCTCGGCGCCGTCGGCGTCTACGGGAACCCTTCCTCCACGCACAGAATGGGAGCGGAGGCGAAAAGACTCCTCGAATCGTCCCGGGAGACGGTCAGAGACGCGCTCGGCGCGGGAAGCGGTCAGGGCGGCGCGCTCGTCTTTACCGCGTCCGGCACGGAGGCGAACTGTACCGCCGTTCTCGGGTCGTTCAGAGCGAAAAAGAGGAAACGCGACGGGTCCGAGTGGATCCTGATCGGCGACGGGGAGCACCCGTCGGTCGAAAAGAGCGCAGAGACGCTCGAAGCGGAGGGCTGCCGCCTCGTCAGGATCCCGACGGCGGGGGGCGAGCTCGATATCGGCTTTCTCGACCGGACGCTCGGCGAATGCGAAAAGGCGGGCGGAACGGTCGTCTGCGCCGCGTTCATGCTCGTCAACAACGAGACCGGCGCGATATACGACGTGAGGCGCGCGTTTTCGGCGGTCAAGGCGAAATTCCCCGACGCGGTCGCGCACTGCGACGCCGTTCAGGGGTTCGGAAGGATACGCTTCACCCCGTCCGCTCTCGGCGCCGACACGCTGTCGGTCAGCGCGCACAAGATCCACGCGCCGCGCGGCGCGGGCGCGCTTTATATCGGACCGACCGCTCTTAAAAGAAAGAATATCGCTCCGCTGATCCCGGGGGGCGGGCAGGAATCGGGCCTGCGCTCGGGAACGGAGAATCTCATATCGACGGCGGCGTTCGCCGCGGCGGCGCGCGCCGCCTCCGCGAACTTCGACGCGAACAGGGAGATCGCCGCGCGGTTGAGGCGGCGTCTCTCGGACGGTCTTTATGAGTTGTCAGCGGCGGGCGTTTCCGTTAAAAAACCGGCCCGCGCGGTCGACGATATCGTCAACATAACCCTTCCGGGGATAAGGAGCGAGACGATGCTCAACTTTCTCTCCGGGGAGGGGATCTGCGTCTCGGCGGGCTCCGCCTGCTCGGCGTATTCAAAGAAAAAAAGCTCCGCTCTCACGGCGTTCGGATGCACGGACGGCGAGATCGATTCCTCGATCCGCGTCAGCACGTCCCACCTGAACAAAGAGGACGATATCGACGCGTTCCTCGACGCTCTGTCGCGCGGGATCGCGCGGCTCGCAAGGGGAGGAAGAAGATGACGGCGGCCGATTTTCTCCCGACGACGCCGGAGGAAGTGAGGGCGAGGGGATACGAGGTCCCCGATTTCGTCTACGTCAGCGGCGACGCATACGTCGACCACTCCTCGTTCGGGGCGGCGATAATCACGCGCGTCCTCGAGGCGCACGGGTTTCTCTGCGCCGTTCTCGCCCAGCCGGACTGGACGAGCGCCGACGACTTCCGCCGGTTCGGAAGGCCGAGACTCGGCTTTCTCGTGTCGTCCGGTAACGTCGATTCGATGGTCGCGCACTATTCGGTCTCGGGAAACAGGCGCGACAGGGATTATTACAGTCCGGGCGGGAAGACCGGAAAGCGGCCCGACCGCGCCGTTATCGTTTACTCAAACAGGATAAGAGAGGCGTACGGGGACGTGCCGATCCTCATCGGAGGACTCGAGGCGTCCCTCAGAAGATGCGCCCACTACGATTACTGGACCGACCGGGTCCGGCGCGGGATCCTCTTCGATTCGCGCGCCGATATCCTGATGTACGGGATGGGCGAGCGGTCGGTCGTCCGTCTCGCGGAGCTCCTCGACCGGGGAGTCCCCGTCGGGAAGATCCGCGACGTGCGCGGGACGGCGTATATCGCAAAGAGAGGCGAAAAGATCTTTTTCGAGCCCGCGGAGGGTTATTCGCCGTCGGGCGAACCGAAGGGATACGATTTTGAGACGCTGAAAAACGGAGGCGAGGCGTACGCCGCGGCCTTCCGTACGCAGTACGAGAACAACGATCACGTGACCGGACGGGCCGTCGTCGAGTATTACGGCGACAGGATGCTCGTCGTAAACCCGCCCGCGGAGCCGCTCGGGACGGAGGAGCTCGACCGGGTGTATTCGCTCCCGTACGCGGGAGAGGCGCACCCGATGTACGACGTCGAGGGCGGCGTGCCCGCGATAGAGGAAGTCAGGTTTTCCGTGACTCACAACAGAGGATGCTTCGGGGCGTGCTCCTTCTGCGCGATCGCGTACCATCAGGGGCGCGTCGTGTCGTCGCGGAGCGTCGAATCGGTCGTCTCGGAGATCGAAAGACTGACGAAAAAAGAAGGCTTCAAGGGGTATATCCACGACGTGGGCGGCCCGACGGCGAACTTCAGACGGCCTTCGTGCAAAAAACAGCTCGCCGAGGGGATGTGCCGGGGGAGGCGGTGTCTCTCGCCGACTCCGTGTCCGAATCTCGAGGTCGATCACTCGGAGTACGTCGAGCTCCTTCGCCGCGCCGAGGCGGTCCCCGGCGTCAAAAAAGTGTTCGTCCGCTCCGGCGTCCGTTACGATTACGTGATGTACGACGGGAACGACGAGTTTTTGAGAAAGCTCGTCAGGGACCACGTCAGCGGCCAACTCCGCGTCGCTCCGGAGCACTGCAGCAACAGGGTGCTCGCCGCCATGGGCAAGCCGAAGATCGGCGTCTACGACGCGTTCGCCGAAAAGTTTTACCGTCTGACGAGGGAATACGGGAAGGAGCAGTACGTCGTTCCCTATCTGATGTCGAGCCATCCGGGAAGCACGATGGACGACGCCGCCGCGCTCGCTCTTTACACAAAGGAGCGCGGGATCGACCCCGATCAGGTTCAGGATTTCTATCCCACCCCGGGGACGGCGTCGACGGTCATGTTCTTCACGGGGATCGACCCCATGACGGGGAAGAGGATATTCACCCCGACTTCAAGACGCGAAAAAAATCTCCAAAGGGCGCTCCTCCAGTACAGGAGGCCCGAAAACAGAGCGAAGATAAAAGAAGCGGCGGAGTACTGCTCGGAAAACGGCAAAAAGACGCTCGGATCGCTGCTCGGCGGGGCGGCGCGCCTCGCCGGACCGCGTGAAAAAAGGGAAACTCGCGAAAAAAGAGAAACGCGCGAGAAAAACGCGGCGCGCGGAAAAAACGCGGCGCGCGGGAAAAACGCGGAGCGCGGCAAGAACGGGACGCGCGGGAAAACGCGCCGGAAATACGACGATTCTCCCGGGAGGAAATGAAAATGAAGATACTGATGACGACGATGGCGATGGACATAGGCGGCGCGGAGACCCATATACTCGAGCTGTCCCGCGAGCTCGCCGCGCGCGGCCACGACGTGACCGTCGCGTCGAACGGCGGCTCGTACGTCGGTCAGCTCAGCGAGTGCGGAGTCCGCCACGTGGAGCTTCCGCTGAACACGAAAAGGATCCCCGCTATGGTCCGCGCCTACCGCGGGCTCGAAAAGCTGATAACGGAGGGGGATTTTGACGTCGTCCACGCTCACGCGAGGATACCGGCTTTCATATGCGCTCTGCTTCACAGGAAGCTGTCGTTCAGATTCGTGACGACGACGCACGGCGTCTTCAAGCACTCGCTTCTGTGGCGTCTTCTCTCCCGCTGGGGACAGTATTCGCTCGCGGTCAGCGACGACATACGCGATTATCTTATCAAATACTACAAGATCCCGGAGAACAGGATCACCGTGACGATAAACGGCATCGACACGGATAAGTTTTCGCCGGACGCCGACACGGGACCCGTCGAGGACATCATGGGACGGGGCGGAAAGACCGTTCTCTATCTCGGCCGTATCGACAGGGAGACCGCGCACGTCGCGTTCATGCTCGTCGCGCGCGCCGAGAGGATCGCCTCCGCCTATCCCGGCGCGAGGATCGTCGTCGTCGGCGGCGGCACGGCTTTTGAGGAGCTGAAAAGGAAGGCTCACGAGGTCAACCGCAGGGCGGGGAAAGAGATCGTCACCCTGACCGGTCCGAGGACGGACGTCCCGCGGTTTATGGCGGCGGCCGACGTCTTCGTCGGCGTATCGCGCTCCGCCATGGAGGCGATGGCGGCGGACACTCCCGTCGTTCTCGCCGGGAGCCAGGGATATCTCGGCATCTTCGACGGCGACAAGCTCGACGACGCGCTCGACACGAACTTCTGCTGCCGCGGAAAAGGCGACGCGACGGAGGACAAGATCGAGGCGGACGTCGTCGCTCTCCTTTCGATGGACGACGAAAAGCTCGCGGAATACCGCGCTTTCGGGCGCGAGACGATAGAAAAATACTACGCCGTTTCCCGGATGGCGGACGACTGCCTCGAGGTATACGAGCGGGTCGTCGGCGACCCGAAGCCGTTCCGCGGACCGGCGGACGTCCTGATATCGGGTTATTACGGATTCGGGAACATGGGAGACGATTCGATCCTCGACACGGTCGTGAGATCGCTCGCCGAAAAGGACCCCGACATAAAGATCTCCGTTCTCACGAAAAACCCGAGGCAGGACAGAAAGAGATTCGGCGTCCGCTGCGTCAAGAGGATGAACATTCCCGCCGTGATCCGGGAGATGCGGCACGGAAAGCTGCTCATTTCAGGCGGCGGAAGCCTTTTTCAGGACAGCACGAGCAAACGGAGTCTCGTTTATTACGCGTATATCGTCCGCCTCGCCTCGCGGATGAAGATGAAGACGTACATCCTCGCGAACGGCGTCGGCGTCATCTTTTCCGACAAGAACAAGAGGCTCACGGCGCGGACGGTCAACCTCGCCGACTGCGTGACGCTCCGCGACGAGGAATCGAAAAGAGAGCTCGTTTCGATCGGCGTCGACGAATCGAAGATCCGTATCACCGCGGACCCGGCGTTTATGCTCGCTCCGTGCTCCGAAGAGAGGCTGAGAGGCGCTCTGCGCCGCTTCGGCATCACGCGCGGAACGGATTTCTTCGCGGTGTCGGTCAGACGGTTCGAGGGAACGCAGAGAAAGGCGTACGACGAGGAGGCTCTGATCGAGGGCGTCGCGGCGGCTTGCGCGGAAGCGGCGAAAAAATACTCACTCACCCCGGTCTTTATCGTCATGCAGCCCGGTCTCGATCTCGAGGTGTCCCGCCTCGCCGCCGAGCGGATGAAGAACGACTACGGAACGGACAGCGTCGTCGCCGTGCCGTCCGACGGCGCGGAGCTTCTCGGGATACTCAACGAGGGCGCGAAATTCGTCATCGGGATGAGACTCCATATGCTGATATACGCGATCGACGCGCTCGTGCCGCTCATCGGCCTGTCGCTCGACCCGAAGATCGACGCCATTATGAAGATGGCGGAACAGAAATATCTGTTCAGGATACCGGACGTGACGGGCGAGTCGCTCGGCGGCGCCATCGACGGCATTATGGGCGATTACGAGGAGACGAAACGGATCGTCAGGAACGCCTCGGCGAACTTCAAGGACCTCGCGCGGTCCGACATCGACGGCATAATCGGAATGCTGAGAGGGTCTTCCTGTTGATTTTTAGCGAAAAATGATATATAATAACTTTGTATGGGTTTTGAAAACACTATTTCCGCCCGCTTTTTCCCCGACCGGGAGAAAAGAGAAAAAAGGGCTTTGCCGCTCTGCGGCGGATAAGGAGCCGGTATGAAAAAAACCGTTATAAGACTTCTCCTGGCGGCGATCCTGATCGTGCCGACAGTCGTCGCGATCGTGAACTCGAATCACGTGCGTTACGCTCCCGCTAACGAGAGGGACGTGACGAAGATCGTGATCGAGGACACGACGGGCGCGTCCGTGACGTACGACAGAGACGAGACGGGAGAGCGTTCGGACGAGGTGATCGCGTTTTTCTTCCGCCTCAATTCGCGCAAAACTCCGATCGTCGCCGTCCCGGACACGGTCCTTCAGGAGAAACCGTATCTCGTCACTTTCTTCACGAAGGTGAAGAAGGAGGAGTACAGATACTATTTCTCGATGGATCCGAACTACTGTTATCTTTTCGGACCGGACGGCGAGAGCTACCAGCTCGGACCGGACGACGCGGCGGAATTTTTGTCGTCCGATCTCTCCCGCTGCTATTATGAAAACTCGTCGCTCCCGACGCTGATGCTCTCGGGCGAGTACAAGGTCGCCCCGAAGGAAGCGTCGTGGACGTACAAGAATTTCAGAGGAGAGTCGATAACCTCCGACACTTCCGGCGTCGTGTCGACGGCGGCTCAGAACTTCACCGAAAACGTGATATTCTCGCTGACGTACGACACGGAGCCCGATTATTTCGGGATCAGGATCACCAACGGCTCGGGCGAGGTCGTCTTCGACGACCAGAAAGCGAACCTCGGCAGCTTCGACCTCGACTCTCAGCAGAACGTTTACGTCGAAGTCACCTCGAAATGGTACGAGGACGCGAGCCGCGCGTACAGCGGCGAGGCTGTTTACTCGTTCAGCGCGCAGGTCTCTCCAGCTCCGTTTTTCCGTCTGTCCGCCGACTCGACGGCAAAGGGCGGATTCCTGACGGCGTCCGCAAAGAACATTCCCGAAACGGCGTCCGTCACCTTCACGAGCGAGCCCGATATCACCTTTGACATTTCGAAGCCGTTCGAGCCGAAGTTCTACAGGGACGGGGACCGGCTTCACGCGATAATCCCGATGCACGCGGGCCTCGAGGCGGGCGAATACAAGCTCACCTTCACGTGCTCCGGCGTTTCTCAGACGATGACGGTCAACGTGACCGATCCCTACTATCCCGATTCGTCGATGAACGTAACGGACGAAAAAGCGTCCGAGTGTTTGTCCGACTCCGCGAAGAGGGAATTCGAGTCGCTCGTCTCCGAGATGGCGGCTCCCGTCTCGACGGACCGGCTGTATGACGGATACTTCCTCTCGGGCGGAGAAAACTACACGAGCTGGGTGATAAGAGACTTCGGAAGCCGCGTTCTCGTCAACGGCGGCGACAAATACGTCTTTCTCAATAACGGCGTCGACGTCCAGTACGGATGGGCGGCGGACGTCTCGGCGATCAACGCCGGAACGGTCGTGTACGTGGGCGAGACCGCCTTCTCCGGCAGAACGGTCGTCGTCGATCACGGCCGCGGAGTCAAATCGTGGTACTGGAACCTCAGCGACACCTCCGTCGCGAAGGGCGATACCGTGACGAAGGGCGGAACGGTCGGCCACGCCGGATCGACCGGTCTGACCGATATGGTCTACGGCGGCGTTCACATGGCCCTTTCCGTCGACGGATGCTTCGTCGACCCGAAACCGACGTGGTCCTCCGGCATCACTTTCCCGGAGATCGGTTAAAACGGGGAGCCGGTTTTTGCGCGGATTTTTGAAATAATTGGATTTTTCCTATTGCAAAGCCGGTTTCTTTATGGTATAATTCGATTTACGGGTTTTCGGGACGGCTGAAAATCCGCGATAAAAAACAAATTTTTTTCAAATAATATAATTCGGAGGCACATCACCCATGGAGCTTGTTATCGGTATTATTCTTATAGTCGCGGCGCTCTTCCTTATCGTCGCCGTTCTTATGCAGCACGGTAAGGACCACAATCTGTCCGGTACGATCGCCGGCGCGTCCGAGTCGTTCTTCGGAAAGTCAAAGTCGACCACCGTCGACAAGAAGCTCTCCGTCCTCACGACCGTCGTCGCGGTGATCTTCGTCGTACTCGTCCTCGTGCTCTACCTCGCGCAGGGCAAGACGAACACCGGTAATACCGATACGACCGTTCCCGCCGACACCTCGGTCGTTACGACGGCGGATACCGGCGACGCGGAGAGCGAGTCTGCTCCCGCGACCGAGGCCGGAACGGAGACGGAAGCGGAGACCGAAGCCGGAACGGAGACCGAAGCCGGGACGGAGACCGAGCCGGAATCCGAAAAGGCCGCCGCGTAAGCGCGCGAAAAACGACAAATACGATCACGGCGAGGGCCGCCGCGGGATCGGGCGATCCCGCGGCCGCCCTTTGATTTTTCGGGGGGATCGCGCGCCCCGATTCCGTGGTTGACAACGGCGGCGTTTTATATTACAATATATAAGAATGATTATTATTACTTCGCCGCGCGCGAAGAAAGGATATTACAATGGACGAAACAAGAAAAAGGGAACTCGAAGAGCAGGCGAGAAAGATCCGCGTCGGAATAATCGACGCCGTTTATTCCGCTTCTTCCGGCCACCCCGGAGGGTCGCTGTCGATAGCCGACCTTCTCACGTATCTGTATTTTGAAAAGCTCCGCGTCGACCCGAAAAACCCGGACGATCCGGACCGCGACAGACTCGTCCTCTCGAAGGGACACTGCGCGCCGGGTCTCTACTCCGCCCTCGCTCACAGAGGGTATTTCCCGGTCGAGGACCTCAAAACGTTCCGCAAGACGACGAGTTATCTTCAGGGCCACCCCGATATGAAGCATACGCCCGGCGTCGATATGTCGTCCGGCTCCCTCGGTCAGGGAACGTCCGTCTCCTGCGGCATGGCGCTCAGCGCAAAGCTCGACGGGAAGAAGTACAGGGTCTACGCGATCCTCGGCGACGGCGAGACCGAGGAGGGTCAGGTCTGGGAGGCGGCTATGTTCGCGTCTCACTATCATCTCTCCAACCTCACGTGGATCGTCGACCTGAACGGTCTTCAGATCGACGGACCGATCGCGGAGGTCATGAACCCCGCTCCGCACGAAGACAAGTTCCGCGCGTTCGGCTGGCACGTAGTTCACGCCGACGCCCACGATTTCGATTCGCTTGAGAAGGCGTTCGCGGAGGTCGTCGCCGACGACCGTCCCGGCGTCATCATCCAGCACAGCGTAAAGGGCAAAGGCGTCTCGTTTATGGAGAACAATGTCGCGTGGCACGGCGCCGCTCCGAACGCGGAGCAGTACGAGGTCGCCATGCGCGATCTCGGCGAGCGCTGACCGGGACCGCGAGAACTACGAAAGGAAACAGAGAAAATGGCAGATAAAATCGCAACACGCGAAGCATACGGAAAGGCGCTTGCGGAGTTCGGCGCCGTTTACGACAATCTTGTGGTCCTTGACGCGGACCTCGCCGCGGCTACCAAGACCGGAATATTCAAAAAGGCGTTTCCCGACAGATTCTTTGACTGCGGTATCGCGGAAAACAATATGATCGGCGTCGCCGTGGGGCTTTCCCTCACGGGCAAGATCCCGTTCGCGTCCTCGTTCGCGATGTTCGCCGCGGGCCGCTCCTTCGAGCAGGTCAGAAATTCGGTCGGATATCCGCACTGCAACGTCAAAATAGGAGCGACGCACGCCGGCATCACCGTCGGAGAGGACGGCGCGACTCACCAGTGCTGCGAGGATATCGCCCTTATGAGGACGATCCCCGGCATGGTCATAATCAATCCCGCCGACGGCGTCGAGGCGCGCCTCGCCGTCAAAGCGGCTATCGAGTACCGGGGTCCGGTCTATCTGCGCTTCGGCAGAATGGCTGTCCCGTACTTCTACGGAGACGATTATAAGTTCGAGATCGGCAAGGCGTCCGTTCTGGCGGACGGCTCGGACGTCGCGCTCATGGCGACCGGTATCGAGGTCGAGCAGGCGCTCGGCGCGCGCGAGCTTCTCGCCGCGGAGGGCGTCTCCGCCGCCGTCGTCAACGTGTCGACGATCAAGCCGATCGACCGCGAGACGGTCGCCGCCATGGCGAAGAAGTGCGGCGCGGTCGTCACCTGCGAGGAGCACACCGTCATCGGCGGCCTCGGCGCGGCTGTCTGCGAGACGCTCGCCGAGACGTACCCCGTCCCCGTTCTGAGAGTCGGCGTCGACGACGTCTTCGGACGCTCCGGTCCCGCGAAGGAACTGATCTCGTATTTCGGGCTCGACGCCGCCTCGATCGCCGCGAAGGCGAAGGCCGCGATCGCCCTCAAATAATCACAGGAGACGCAGTAATGGAAGATCCTCCCCGAACTATATACGCCGTCCTGATAATGGCGGCTCTGATCATTCTGTCGTCGTTCTTTTCGGCGACGGAAACGGCGTTTTCATCGCTCAATAAAGCGCGTCTGAAGGCGCTTTCCGAGAAGGGGAACAAGCGCGCCTCGAGGACGCTCGCCGTGTCGGAGAAATACGACCGGCTCCTCTCGACGATCCTCATAGGGAACAATATCGTCAATATCGCTCTCACCGCCGTCGCGACGGTCTTCTTCATTAAGCTGCTCAGCGACGAGGTGTCGGGATCGACGGTCGCTACCGTCGCCGTCACCGTTCTCGTGCTGATCTTCGGCGAGATCTCGCCGAAGACTCTCGCGAAGGAGAGCCCCGAAAAATTCGCGATGTTCGCGACTCCGATCATCCGCTTCTTCATCTTCATCCTGACCCCGTTCTCGTTCGTCTTCTCCCTCTGGCAGAAGCTCCTTCTCAGGATCTTCAAGGTCCAGGGAGACAGAAAGATGACGCCTGACGAGCTTCTCGTCCTCGTCGACGAGGTCGAGGAGGGCGGTATGATCGACGCGGAGGAGAGCGAGCTTCTCCGCTCCGCCATCGAGTTCAACGATCAGGAGGCGGTCGACATCCTCACCCCGCGTGTCGATATCGAGGGCGTCCCGATCGACTCGAAGAAGGAGGATATCGCGAGGGTATTCACGGATACCGGCTTCTCGCGCCTTCCCGTCTATAAGGAATCGATCGACAATATCGTCGGCGTCGTCCATCAGAAGGACTTCTACGACGGGCCGAAGATCACGTCGAAATCACTTCCCGAGATAATGAAGCCGCCCGTCTTCGTCACTCCCACGATGAAGATAAGCGACATCCTGAAAAAGCTCCAGAGCGAAAAGGCTCACATAGCCGTCGTCACCGACGAGTTCGGCGGAACGCTCGGCATCGTCACGATGGAGGACATCCTCGAAGAGCTCGTCGGCGAGATATGGGACGAGCACGACGAGGTGATAGAGGAGTTCACGAAGCTCGACGACGGATCGTATAAGATAATCTGCAACGCGGACCTCGACGAGATGTTCGAGTATTTTGACATGGAGGCGGAGGACGATTCGGGCACCGTCAGCGGATGGGTCCTCGATCAGCTCGGGAAGATCCCGGAGGTCGGCGATACGTTCGACTACGAAAATCTCCACGTCACCGTCACCGAGACGGACAATCAGCGCGTTCTCGCCGTCAACGTCAGGGTGATCCCCGAAGAAGAAGGCGGCGGCGAGGAAGAATAAAAAAACAGGGTCGCGACCCTGTTTTTTTATTCTTCCGAGCGTCGTTTCGCTTCTCTGAGGAGCGCCTCGCCCTGCCTTTTCGCCTCGGCGAGGATCGCCTCGGACCCGCGCTTCGCCTCGCGCAGGACCTCCTCGGCGCCTCTTTTCGCTTCCTCGTTCCGACGCGCCGTCAGCGCCTCCACGTTTTCGGCGTATTGCCGGCACGCGGCGTCCGCGGCGTCGAAAACGCCGTTCAGCGCGAGCGCCGCTTCCGCCATCGAGCCGGAACGCTCTATCGCGAGCGACCGGTCGCCGAGAAGGCGGCGCAGCTCGTCCGCCTCCGCCGAGAGAGCTTCGTTTTTCCGCTTTTCCTCAAGCAAAAGGGAGACGAGCTCCCCGCGGCTCATTTTTTTCAGTTCACGGTCGTTCATCGGCATCTCCTCCACGCGGACGGCGGATCGCTTATATACCAATTATACCCCGACGGAAGAAATATGTCAACCGCTCCTCTTTTTGCGGATTTGTATTTACCGGAGAGCGGATTTTATGGTATAATGTACTTTAGAGAAGTATTAATTATACGCGGAGAACGACGAACATGGCGAGATACAGAAGAGACAGGATAAACGAATCGGTCAAGGAAGAAATGTCGATGATCCTCCGGGACGTCAAGGACCCGAGGATAGCCGATCATATGATAACGGTCACGGCGGCCGAGGTGACCGGCGACCTCAAATATGCGAAAATATATTATTCCGTGCTCGGAGAATATGATCCGAAGGAGCTCGCCGCGGGCCTCAGGGCGGCGACCGGATATATAAGACGCCGGCTCGCGGAGACGGTCGATCTGCGCGTGACGCCGGAGCTCACGTTCATAGAGGACCGCGGCGTCAGACACGGGGCGGAGATAGCCGCTATACTGCGCGATATCGGCGCGGACGGAAAAGAAGAGGAAAAGAGCGATGAATGACCGTATCATAAGACCGCTGACGGTCGCGGAGGCGACGGACGCCGTTCTGTCCTCCGGCTCCCTCGCGGTGATCTGTCACACGAACCCGGACGGCGACGCGGTCGGGTCCGCGGCGGCGCTGGCGCTTATCGCGCGCGGGGCGGGGATAAGATCGAAGGTGTTCCTTCCCGATCCGCCGCAAAAAAGACTTGAATTCATTTTCGCGGGCGTCGACCGTAGCGCCGACGGCGATCCGGAGGAGGAGGGGTTCGGGACGCTCTGCGCCGTCGACGTCGCCTCGCGCGGACAGCTCGGACGGTTTTCCGACCTTTCCCCGCGGATCTCCTTTATGATCGACCATCACGGGACGGGAGAACAGTTCGCTCCGTTCCTTCTCGATCCCTCGGCGTCCGCCGCCGGAGAGATCGTATGCGGGATCTACGGAGAGGCGAAGCGGCGCGGAGCGATATGCGCCGATCCCGCCGTGTCGAGGGCTCTTTACGCCGCGATCGCGTCGGACACGGGTTCGTTCGCCTACTCGAACGTGACGCCCCTGACCCACACGATAGCCGCCGGGCTCCTTTCCGAAATCTCGGGCGACCCCGGCGGTATGGGAGCCGACGAGATCGTCAGACTGCTTTTTGAACAGGCGACGGACGCGGAGCTCAGATGCCGCGCTCTGACGATAAGGAATATGAGGGTCTTCGCGCGGGGCGCGCTCGCCGGTTCGCTCCTCACGCTCTCCGAAATGGAGGCGGAACGGATCTCTCCGGAGGACGCGGGCGGCGCGGTCGACCTGCCGCGCTCGCTTGTCGGCGTCTCCGTCGCGTTCATCGTGAGACAGACGGGGGCGTACGAATACAAGGTATCCTCGCGGTCGACCTCGGACCGCTTCGACGTGTCGCGCGTCTGCGCCCTCTTCGGGGGCGGAGGCCACGTCCGCGCCGCCGGATGCACGCTGAGAGCCGATTCTCCCGAGGCCGCTTTCGGGACTGTGAAGGACGCGTTTCTGCGTATTCTCTGACGGGGAGTTTGAAGTGTCAAGAAAGAAAAAGCCGGATACCGTGTCGGGTATCCTGATAATCAACAAGCACGAGGGCGTGACGTCGCACCGGATCGTGTCGGCGATGAGGAAGCTCTACGACACGCCCCGCGTCGGTCACACCGGGACGCTCGACCCGATGGCGACGGGCGCTTTGCCGATCCTGCTCGGCCGCGCCGTCAAGGCGTCCGAGTACGTGATGGCGGACGAAAAGGAATACCTCGCCGAAATGAAGCTCGGCGTCGCGACGGACACTCAGGACGTGACGGGAGAGACGATTTTCTCGTCCGACGAAATACCCGGAGAGGAGGCGGTCCTCGCCGCCGTCCGGTCGTTCGTCGGCGAGTACGAACAGCTCCCGCCGATGTACTCCGCGATCAAGATAGGCGGCGAAAAGCTCGTCGACGCGGCGCGGCGGGGGGAGACGGTCGAGCGTGCGACGCGGAAAGTCACGATATATTCGTGCGAGGCGGAGCGCGAGGCGGACGATCTTTACCGTCTCACGATCGTCTGTTCCAAGGGGACGTACGTCAGAACGCTCTGCGACGACATAGGGAAAAAGCTCGGGTGCGGCGCGGCGATGGCGTCCCTCGTAAGGGTGAGGAGCGGCCCGTTCACGCTCGACGGCGCGTATACCGTCGAACAGATAGAGAATATGAGCTTTGAGGAGCGGATCGCCGCCGTCACGCCGACGGCGGAGCTCTTCCGCGACCTCCCCGCTCTCCCACTTTCGGGACGGCTTCTCCGGCTGTTCGCCTGCGGCGCGTCGGTCGATCAGAAAAAATGCCGCGCCTCGTATCCGGTCGGCGCGCTTGTCAGAGTGATGAGCGGCGACACGCTGATCGGTCTCGGCAGAGTGAGGGAAGAGGGCGAGAGGACGGCGATCGCGTCGGAAAAGCTCTTCGACCTCAGTCTGATCCCGCCGGAGGGATCGTCGCCGAGAAGACGCGGCGAGAATGAAAAAGACACGGAAAGGGAGGGGTCGTAGTGGATACGCTGAGGATACTTCACACGGGCGACGTCCATCTCGACAGCCCGTTCTCCGGCCTTGACAGCGGCCGCGCGGAGGTTCGCCGGAACGAGCTCCGCGGCACGTTCACGTCGCTTATGACGTACGCGAGGACGGAAAAAGTCGATCTTCTTCTCATAACGGGCGACCTGTTCGACGTCGGGTTCGCCACGAGGGAGACGGTCTCCCTGATAATCCGGGAGATATCGAAGCTGAAATGTCCCGTCGTGATAAGCCCCGGAAATCACGACTGCGCGAGCGAGGGAAGCGTCTGGCGACGGAATGTTTTTCCCGATAACGCCTTCATTTTCAACTCGGAGGAGCTTTCCTCGTTCGAGTTTCCCGACCTCGGCGTCAGAGTCTACGGCTGGGCGTTCGAAAAGCCGATGATGAGGGGAAATCCCCTCGGCGGCCGCCGGGCGGAGAACGACGGTATGGTCAACATTCTCTCGGCGCACTGCGACCTGACGTCGCCTCTTTCGACCTCCTGCCCCGTAACGGAGGACGAGCTTCGGTCGTTCGGCGCCGACTACTGCGCTCTCGGCCACGTCCACAATCCGGTCGACGGCAGATACGGACCGGGGATCGCGTACTGCGGGTGTCTCGAGGGACGCTCGTTCGACGAGACGGGTCCGAAGGGCGCGATCCTCTGCGAGATCGGCAGAAGGAGCGCCCCCGGCGAGGAGGTCCCCGTCCGGTATTCGCGGATCAGATTTTCAAAGAGAAGATACGAATCGGCGATCCTCCCCGTCGACGGAGCGACGGTCGAGGAGGAGCTGAAAGAGAAGATCGCGGATTTCTTATCGTCGGAAAAATACGGCGACGACGTCACCCTCCGGCTGACCCTTACGGGCGCGGTCTCGGAGGACCTTAAGATCGACACGGCGGCGCTTCTGCCGCTCGGCGACCGGCTCTGGTCGTTCTCCGTCGCCGACGAGACCGTTCCGATCTGGAACGCGTCGTCGCTTTCGTCCGATCCGACGGTGAGGGGCGAGTTTTACAAGATACTCGAGCCGATGCTCAACTCGTCCGACCCGAAGGAGAGGAAGACCGCATCGGCGGCGCTCAGATACGGTCTGTCCGCCCTCGCGGGCGAATCTGTTGTCGACTTCGGAGGAAAGGAGCGGCAGGGATGACGGTAAAAAAGATTCATATTTCGTCGTTCGGGACGCTGACCGACGTTGATATCGATCCGTCCGAGGGACTGAACGTCATAAGCGGACGGAACGAGTCCGGGAAGACCTCGGTCGCGATGTTCATAAAATTCATGCTCTACGGTATGCCCCCCGCCCGCGGCGGAGGCGTCGGAGAGAGACAGAAATACGTAAACTGGAAGACCGGAGAGGCGTCCGGCTTTCTCGTCGTCAGAACGGACGACGGGCGCGAATTCAGGATCGAGCGGACGCTCTCCGACACGGCGCGCGGCGGCGGCAAGGGACAGTACAGAGAGACGGTCAGCCTCGTCAACGCGGTCGACGGCGTTCCCGTCTACCTCAGCGGATCGGTCGGCGAATATCTCCTCGGCGTGCCGGAGCAGGTTTTCGTCAACACCGCCTTCGTCAGACAGGCGACGGGAGTGCGCCCGGAATCGGAGCCGCTCAGCCGCTCCGTCGAGAACATGGTGACGTCCGCGGACGAGAGGGTAAACGTCAAAAAGGCGCTCGAGGAACTCGACCGCGCGCGGATCGACCTCCTTCACAAAAACAGGAACGGAGGGATGATAAAGGACCTCGAGGAGAAGAGAAGATCGCTGAGAGAGACCGTCGACGAGGACCGCGAGAACTCCGAGGAGACGGTAAGGACCGAGGCGGCGCTCGACGAGATACGGCGGAAGCTGACGGTCGCCGAGGAAAACTCCAAGGGCTTCGAGGGCCTTTTCGCCGCTCTCGACGTCCTCTCGAAAAAGAGAAAGCTCGACGCCGCGAAAAAGACCGCGGAGGATCTCGCGCTCGCCGAGGGAAAGCTCGAAAAAGAACGTTCGGCGGCGCCCGGCGACGATTTCGACGGGACGGTCGGACTGTGCGAGAGAAATATCGAGGCGTACTCGAAGGCGGTGGAGAACTACAACTCGACGCCCGACCCTGACGGAGAATTTCTCGACGATGGTGATTTTGAGGACGACCCGTTCAACGACATAAGGCGCGCTGAGGGTTACCGTTCGTCGTCGAGAACGTTTCTGACGCTCGGCGTCGTCTTCGCCGCGCTCGGCCTGCTCGGCGCGGGAGCGGCGGCGATAATGCGATTCGTCTATCCGATGGCCGAATGGCTGTACGCCGCCGCGGGCGGCGCGGCGCTCCTCCTCTTCTCGGTGATCGTCTTCGCCGTCGGAGGGAAAAAGCGCTCCGACCTCTCCCGCATCCTCTCCGATTGGGGCGCGCCGTCCGTCGACGAGCTCGCCGGATCGGTGAGAGAGACGGTCGAGGCGAAGAAGAACGCGCTCGATATGAAAGCCCGGAAAGAGAAGGCGGAGGGAGACCTCGTCATCGCCGAGGCGGCGGCCGCCGAGTCGCGCGAAAAGCTCGAAGGGCTGGCGGCGTCTCTCGGTATCAGGATGAAGGACGCCGACGACTCGGGACTGCTCGCCGCCGTCAGAAGGACGGCGGCGGAGAGGAGAGCGGCGGTCGCGGCGCTCGAATCGGAGTGCTCCCAGCTCTCCGGACGACTCTCCGCGCTCCGCGAACAGACCGCGGGGATCGACCCCGACGAGACGGAAGCGGCGGCAAAAGCCGTCCTTTCCGCGGCGGCCGGTCAGCGCGCGGCGAAAATGACGCCCGACGAGATAAAGGAAGCCGCGAGAAAGAGAGATTTTTGCCGCGGAAGCCTCATTGAGATGAAAAAGAAGGAAAACGAGCTCGACGTCCGCCTCGCCGCCCTGAAGGCATCCGCGAAATCGCCCGCCGCGGCGGCGGAGAGACTCGGAGAGATCGATTCCGTCCTCGAGGATCTGCGCCTCCGTCACGACGCCTACGTCACGGCTTACGACGCCCTTCGCCGCGCCGGGGACAATCTGCGCTCCGGCGTCCTTCCCGAGGTAAAAGCGAAGGCGAGCGAAATGATGAGGGAGATATCGGGCGGAAAATACGGCGAGCTCTCGATATCGCCCGGAATGGATCTCTATTTCACGACGGTCGACGCGGGGACGAAGGAAGCGGAGTTCATGTCCTCCGGCACGGAGGACGCCGCGTACCTCTCGCTCCGTCTCGCGCTTATAAAAACGATCTTTTCGGGGGACGGGAAGAGCGCGCCTCCGGTCGTTTTCGACGAGTCCTTCGCGCGTCTTGACGGGGACCGTCTCGAAGCCGCTCTGCGCCTTCTGACGTCGCCGTCGTTCGGCCTTCAGTCGTTCCTCTGCACGTGCCGTGAGGAGGAAGCGGACGCCGCGGAGTCGGCGGGGGGTTACGTAATCAGATTTTGATCCCGACGGAGGGACACGAAATGAAAAAACAGGCTTTTTTCGACAAACGGTATCTGAAAAAAGTCGCGGTCTGGGGCGCGATCTCGGCGCTTTCGCTCGCGATCGTCGCGTATCTCAGTTATCACCTCGCCTCCGGGTTCGGAAAAGACCTTGAAACGGCGTTCGCGAGAAGGACGACGCTCGAGAGCACGGTGACGTGTCAGGGGTACGTCTTCCGCGAGGAGACGCCGATCGCGGCGGCGGAAGGCGGATCGCTCTATTCCGCGCTCGAGGACGGAGAAAAGGTCCGCTCCGGGACGGTCGTCGCCGAGGTCTACTCGGTCCCGTCCGCGGACGTCGAGGAGAAGCTCGCGCTGATAGACAGACAGATATCGCTCCTTCAGAGCTGCAGGACGATGTCTCTGACGGTGGGCGACACCGGGACGGTCGACGAGGGCATCTTTTCGACGCTTTCGGAAATGAGACGGGCCGGGAGCGCGGGAAATCTCGCCAAGGAGGCGTCGCTCAGGTCCGAGCTGTTTCTGAAAATGAAAAAGAGGGCTGTCCTGACCGGCGAGGTGACCGATTTCAGCGCGCGCATCGCCGAGCTCGGGACGGAAAAGGAAAACCTCAAGGCGTCGCTCGGCGCGCCGATCGCGACGGTATCGTCGCCGGCCTCGGGCTATTATTACTCCGCCTGCGACGGTTACGAGACGCTTTTCTCGTCGAAGAATATCGACGCCCTGACGCTCGCGTCGCTCGGCGAGCTGATCTCGTCGGAGCCGTCGGACGTCGGCGGGACGGCGGGGAAGATCGTCACGACGCACAAGTGGTACGTCGCGTGTCCGATGACGCGCGCGGAGATCTCGAAGCTCTCCGGCCCGGGACCGTACAGAGTCACGCTCGGCAATAATTCGGAGTGTCCGCTCGATATGACCGTATACAAAACCGATGCGGCCTCGGACGGCGCGCTCGCGATCTTCGCCTGCGACGAGGTCAAGGAGGGATTCGATTTTACGCGCTCCCAGTCCGTCACGGTCGTGACGGGCGAGACGACCGGCTTCAAGGTTCCGGTGTCCGCCGTGAGAATGATCGACGGGGTCGAGGGAGTATACGTCATAAACGAGATAAAGGTCGAGTTCCGACGGATCGACGTGATCGACGAATCGGGCGGCTACTATCTCTGCCGCGAGCACCCGGAATACGAGGAGACTCCCTCCGCGGAAACGGGCGAACAAACGAATGAAGCGGAAACAGGGGATGAGACCCCGACCGTTCCGTGGCTCCGTCAGAACGATCTCATCGTGACGGGCGGCACGGGTCTCTCGGAGGGAATGACCCATCTTCCCCCGCGCAAGTAAGGATAAGATCATGACCGAAAGACAAATCGAACTCACCGAAAATTTCAAACGGGTCAGAGAGAGGATCGCCGAAGCGGCGCTGAGGCGGGGCGGCGGAGAAGTCACCCTTCTCGGCGCGACGAAGACGGTCCCCGCCGAGGATATCGTTTTCGCGGCGGAAAATCTCGGCCTCACGGCGGCGGGCGAGAACAAACCGCAGGAGTTCGCGGAGAAATACGACGCTGTGTCGCCTCTCCTCGACTTCCAGTTCATCGGCCGTCTGCAGAGAAACAAGGCGCACCTCGTCGTCGGACGGGCGTCGCTGATCCACTCCGTCGACAGCGTCCGGCTCGCGAAGCAGATCGATCTCTCGGCGTCAAGACTCGGGATCGTTCAGGACGTCCTTCTCGAGGTAAACATCGGAAGAGAGGAGTCGAAGACGGGTTTTCTCCCCGAGGAGACCGCCGAGGCGGAGGCGATGATCGCCGCTCTTCCGTCGGTCAGGGTGAGGGGAATAATGACGATGGCGCCCGCTTGTGATAAAAAAGACGAATTGAGAAAATATTTTGAAGAAACTTACTCAATTTTTATTGACATTTTTCAAAAAAAATCGCATAATATAAGAGAGTATATACTGTCAATGGGAATGAGCGACAGCTTCGTTGAAGCGATCGAGGAGGGCGCGACGCTCGTAAGGATCGGAAGCGCGCTTTTCGGAAGGCGTTCGTACCAGTGACGCAAGGAAGTCTTGAAACTCAGGATTAAATAAAACGGAGGCATGTTATGGGACTTATCGACAGGATCAAAAACGTTGCCGGAGGTTCGTCCGCGGGATACGGAGACGACTTTGACGACACCTACTACGACAATTTTGACGGGTACGACGACGGCGTTGACGGAGATCAGGGCGGCGTTGACGGCATGAATCAGACCAATATCGGCAATATGGGCAGCGCCGGTCCCATGGGAGGCATCAGTCTTTCCGGATCGGGCGCGGCGCTCGAGATGAAGGTCGTGAAGCCGACGCAGTTTGACAGCGTGACGCAGATCGCGGATCATCTGCTCAACAAGCGCACCGTCGTTCTCAATCTCGAAAACACGAGCAAGGAGACCGCGAGACGTCTCATCGACTTCTTGTCCGGCGTCGCATACTCCATCGACGGCTCGATCAAGAAGATCGCCTCGAACGCCTACGTCATTACTCCGAGCAACGTCGACGTCGGCGACGCGCAGCTCCGTATGCCCAAGCAGAAGGAGCCCGAACCGGAACCCGCTCCCGAGAACGAGGTGTTCCCGGAATTCTGATCCCCGTTTCCCGGCGGGATAAGATACGCGGCGGGGTTTCGGTCAATCATTTTCCGGATGACAGGAGCGTTTTGATTTGACTGTACTTTACATAATCAAGAATACGATCTTGCTTCTCATCCAGGCGACCGAGATCCTGATGTTCGTGCGGGCGATCCTCTCGTGGTTCCCCGGCGACATCGACAACGCGTTTACGCGGTTCCTTTACGGTTATACCGAGATAGTGATCGCCCCGATGAGAGCCCTCCTTGACAGATTTCATCTGTTTGAGAGCTTCCCTCTCGATATGGCGTTCTTCATCACCTTTTTACTGCTCGTCATATTGCGCGTTTTTCTGGTGTGACGCCGCCACGGCGCCCGCCGGACGACGCTCGGGAGGTGCGCTATGCCCACGGATGACGAATTGATCGCCGCCCGCGCGGCGGAGCTCGCCGGTCGGTCCGACGGCGGTTTTGAGGTCAGCCGTTTTCTCACTCCTCACGGGCAGGCCGTCTTTTTCCGCGCCGTCGCGGCTGTTTCGACGGACAAACTGAACAAGCTCTTTTTCTATGGAGGATGCCGCGGCGCCGAAAGACGGGCCGCGGTTTTTTTCCCTGATTGGGCGATCGTCGACGATATGCCGCCCTGTTTTCCCGACACTCCGCTTTTCTCCCCCGAGAGGGAGGCGTTCTTTCACGAGGAGATCCTCTCGTACGGCGGAGAGGAGGTCCACGGCATAACGAGCGTCACGGTGAGAGGGAGCGGGTACAGGACGCTCGGCCACCGTGATTATCTCGGATCGCTTCTCGCGCTCGGTATCGACAGAAGCTCGGTCGGCGATATCGTGACGGACGGGGAATACTCGGCGAGGATCTTTCTTTTCTCGAAGATCGCTTCTCTCGCGGTCTCGGAGCTCGACCGCGTCGGCTCCGACAGAGTGACGGTCGTGAGGGAGACGCCTCCCTTCGGATTCGTGTCCGCGAGGCGGACGGAGGAGGTCGCCGTCGTCGCCGCGTCGATGCGGCTGGACGCCCTTCTCGGCGCCGTTTTCCCGATGAGCCGGTCCGACGCGAAGGAGCTCGTCGAGAGAGGGCTGTCCGAGGTCAATTATCTCACAGAGGACCGCCCCGAAAGAACGCTCGCCGCGGGCGACGTGGTCTCCGCGAGGGGATACGGCAAATTTGAGGTCAAAGGAACGGACGGCGCGACGCGGAGCGGCAGGGTTCGCGCGGTCGTCAGAAAATACGTATAGGACACCAAGGAGGTCGTGATGGCTCAGAATATCCTGAAGGTCCCGGCGTTCAGACGGGCGCTCCGCGGGTACGCCCCGGAGCAGGTAGACGCGTATCTCACCGTCGTACAGGACAAATACTATTCTCTCTCGGCGGAGAACGAAAAGCTGAGAGACAGGCTCTCGTCGATAATCGCGGAGGAAAAGAAGCGCGGAGTCGAGGAAGAGCTTCGCCGCCATGAGATCGAGGAGATCAGGGAAGAGGCGGAGAGCCTTCTTCGGGCGGCGAGAAAGGAAGCCGATTCCCTCGTAAAGAACGCCGAGGCGGAGGCGGCGAAGATGAGAGCGGAGGCCGACGCGGAATCGAGGGAAAAGATCGCGCGCGCAAACGAGGAAAGAGAGCGCATCTTCTCCGAGACGAAGCTGTACGCCGAGGAGGCGAAAAGAGAGTCGACCGAGATGCTGAAGGAGCGCGACGATCTTCTCGTCCGCGCCGAGAGCGCCGTAAACAGGCTCCGCAGGAAGATAGAGGAGGAATACTCCCGCGCGCTCCGGGTCCTCGAGGGAATGGAAGAGGCCGGCGTCGGCGATGAGGCGGAGGAATCCGCCGCGGATGAAAAGGCGGACGCCCCGGAGGCCGCCGCGGAGCGGGGACCGGAGGAAGAGCCGGAAGCCGCCGCGGACGCCGGAGAGCCGGAGGAGCCCGCCGCCCCCGACGATTGGATCCCCGCCGTGACCGAGATCGTTTCGGAGGCCGAGGAGGGCGACGACGGACCGTTCGTCGTCGATCTGACCGCCGGGGAACAGACCGGATCGGACGAGCCGCTCGACGAGACGCTCGACGAGCCGCTCGACGAGACGCCCGACGAGACGCTCGACGAGACGCCCGACGACACGCCCGATGAAACGCTTGATGAGGCGCCCGACGAGCCGGAGATCCCCCTGTGGGACGACAGAGAAGAGATCCCGGAGGAGGCGGACGGAGAGATCGACGAAGAGCCTTCGGAAGAGGATGAGGCGGACGGCGAGGACCGGTACTCGGGACCCGATGATTTCACGGAATTCGACGACACGCCGGAGGCCGCGGAGGACGTTCGGGAAGAGGATTTCGCCGAAGAAGAGGATTTCGCCGAAGAAGAAGACTTCGCCGAAGAAGACTTCGCCGAAGAGGACGAATTATCCGGAAAAGAAACGGAAGAGGAACCGGGGACAGAGCCGGAGGAATCCGAACGCGGCGCGGAAATCTCCGATTTCAACGAGGGAGAAGACGCGGCGGCGAAGGATTTCGATCTCGAAGAGATCATCAAGGGGCTCGAATTTATGGCGGGCAAGGACGCCGCGCCGTACGAAGCCGCCCCGCGCGAGGCGATTCCCGAGAGCGACGACGACATCGTCAGCGCGCTGAAGGAGAAGTTCGGGGACGACGGATCGGCCGCCGAGGAAAGCGCGGGGACTCCCGACGATCTTGATTTTTACGGAGACGAGGTACACGAGGACGGCGAGAGCTTCGATCCCTCGGGGTATATGAGATTCAAAAAATGAAAGAAAAAAAGAAGATAAAGGTCCCGATCCTTCTCGTGCTCGGCGCGATATCGGCGTTCGTCGTCGCGCTCGACCGGCTGACGAAGTTTTTCGCCGCCGCGGACCTTTCGCGGATCGAGACTTTTCCGATAATAGAAAACGTCCTCCATCTCACGTACGTTGAGAACAGGGGGGCGGCGTTCGGTATGCTGAGCGACAAAAGGTGGGTCTTTATGATCCTCTCCTCCGCCGCTCTCGTCGCGATAGCGGTCTACGCCGTCATCAACAGACGCGGCAGCCTTCTGACGAACGTATCGCTCGCGCTTATTTTCGGCGGAGGGATCGGCAATATGATCGACAGGATCGCGACGGGGTACGTCGTCGATTTCATCGACTTCCGTCTTATCAACTTTTACGTATTCAACGTCGCTGATTCGTTCGTCTGCATCGGCAGCGCTCTTCTGATCCTCTCCCTGATCCTCTCCGAGGTCAAGGGACGGAGAAAGAAAAAAGAGGAGACGGCGGGATGACCGGCGACGATTTCAGGGACGATCCGTTCCCCGGGACGGAGACGGTCCGCGCCGGAGACGGCGACGCGGGCGTCAGGATCGACGTCTTCCTGTCGGAGAGACTCGGAGTGACAAGGTCCTCGGCGCAGAAGCTGATCGCCGACGGCGCCGTCGTGAACGGGTCCGGCGAGCCGGTAAAGAAGAACGGAAAGGCGGCGCCGGGCGACGCGTTCCTCGTGACGCTTCCTCCCGTCGCTCCGCCGGACGCGGAGCCGGAGGACATTCCGCTCGACGTCGTATATGAGGACGGCGATTTGATCGTCGTGAACAAGCCGCAGGGGATGGTCGTCCATCCCGCGCCCGGTCACGAGCGCGGCACGCTCGTCTCGGCGCTCCTTTTCAGGTGCGGCGATTCGCTCTCGGGGATCGGCGGGGTGATGCGACCGGGGATCGTTCACAGGATCGACCGCGACACGTCCGGGCTGATCTGCGCGGCGAAGTGCGACGCGGCTCACCTTTCTCTCTCGGAACAGCTCCGCGACCACTCGATGTTCCGCGTTTACCGCGCGATAACGGTCGGGCGGCTGCCGGAGGACGAGGGGACGGTCGACGCGCCGATAGAGCGTCACAGAACGGACCGGAAGAAGATGGCGATAGCGAGAGCGGGCGAGGGAAGAGACGCCGTGACCCACTATTCGGTGATCGCCCGCCCGGACGGGTTCACGTACGCGTCTGTCCGGCTCGAGACGGGGAGAACGCACCAGATACGCGTTCACATGGCGTCGATAGGCCACCCGGTGCTCGGGGATCACGTTTACGGAGGCGGCTCGACGCCGTTTGAGAAGCGTCACCCGGCGCTCTTTCACGGCCAGTGCCTCCACGCGGCGGAGCTCGAGCTGACTCACCCGCGAACGGGCGAGCGGATGCGCTTCGAAGCGCCGCTCCCGGACAATTTCAAGAAAATACTCGAACTCCTCGGAGCATAAGAAAAGCCGACACACTGCGGCGTGCAGCGTGTCGGCCGTTTTTATTTCGCGTAATCTATCGCGCGGCTCTCGCGGATGATATGTACCTTTATCTGTCCGGGATACTCGAGCTCGCTCTCGATCCGCTTCACGATGTCGTGCGCCACGAGGACCATGGTATCGTCATCTACCATCTCGGGCTTGACCATTATGCGGATCTCGCGGCCCGCCTGGATCGCGTACGACTTCTCGACGCAGTCGAAGTCGTTGGCGATCTCCTCGAGCTTCGTGAGCCTCTTGATGTAGTTCTCGAGATTTTCGCGGCGCGCTCCCGGACGGGCAGCCGATATCGCGTCCGCCGCCTGTACTATGACGGCTGTGAGCGTCTCGGCCTGGACGTCTCCGTGATGCGCTTCGATCGCGTGGATGACGTCGCGGCTCTCCTTGTGCTTCCGCGCGACCTCGACGCCGAGCTGGACGTGAGAGCCCTCGACCTCCTGTGTCAGCGCCTTGCCGATGTCGTGAAGCAGTCCGGCTCTCTTCGCGAGCGTGCTGTCCGCCCCGAGCTCGTCGGCGAGAATGCCGGAGAGCAGGGAGACCTCGATCGAGTGCTTCAGCACGTTCTGACCGTAGCTCGTTCTGTATTTAAGCCGTCCGAGCAGCTTTATCATCTCGGGCGAGAATCCGTGGACTCCCGTCTCGAAGGTCGCCTTTTCGCCGGCCTGCTTTATCGCTGCGTCGACCTCCTTGCGCGCTCTCTCCACCATTTCCTCGATGCGGGCGGGGTGGATGCGGCCGTCCTGGATCAGCTTTTCGAGCGCGATACGCGCTATCTCGCGGCGGATCGGATCGAAGCAGGAGATCGTGATCGCCTCCGGCGTGTCGTCGATGATGAGATCGACGCCGACGAGCGTTTCGATCGCCCTGATGTTGCGTCCTTCGCGGCCGATGATCCGTCCCTTCATCTCCTCGCTCGGAAGCGGGACGACGGAGACGGTGATCTCCGCGACGTGGTCGGCGGCGCAGCGCTGGATCGCGAGCGAGAGGATCTCTTTCGCCTTCTCGTCCGCCTCGTCCTTGAACTGCTCCTCGAGAGCGACCATCTTCATCGCCTTTTCGTGGCGGATCTCCTCTTCCATCATCGAAAGGAGCTTTTCCTTCGCCTGCTCCTCCGACATTCCCGCGATCCTCTGCAAAGAGTCGAGCTGTTCTCTTTTCAGTTTTTCGACCGACTGATTGAGCTCCTCCGTCTCGCGGATCTTTTCGGACAGCGTTTCCTCTTTCTTTTCGACTGATTCGAGTCTCTTGTCGAGCGTTTCCTCTTTTGAGGTCACGCGGCGTTCCTGACGCGACAGCTCGTTGCGTCTTTCCTTGATCTCTTCGTCAAAGTCGTTCTTCGCTTTAAGGATCTCTTCTTTTGCGTCGATAAGCGCTTCTTTTTTCTTTGTCTCCGCGGCTTTGATCCCGTCTTCGAGAATCTTTTTCGCTTGGGCTTCGGCCGAACCTATCTCGCCCTCTGCCTTCTTCTTACGATAAACGTATCCGAGAATCAATCCAACCACGAGAGATACAACGCCTGCTGCAATCGGAATGATATATTCCATACAGTACCTCCCTCATATTCGATTTTGATATATCGTTCATCCGCGGGCGGAAGCCTCCGTTTTTCCCGGGAATCTGCAATTATCAATCAGGCATACCTCCTGCCGCATGACGGCGGCAAAAAGATATACTGATTCATTATACATTAAGATACTTTTTTTGTCAAGTGCCGAATAACAAATAAAATCGGCGCCGATACGCGGGCGCGGCGCGGAGTGGACCGCTCGGGGGAACGATTTGACAACCGACGTATATTTTGGTATAATACTATACTGCGCAGATATACGAAAAAATAAGGAAGGAGGAAAGCGCCATGGACCGTTTGCCGGAAAACGGCGGGGAGATGATCAAATCGCCCGGCGTACTCGCATCCGCTCTTATCGCCGTTTTTGAGGCGGCGTGCGTCTTTCTGACCTCTTTCCTCCTCGGCGCCGGCCACGCGGCCGCCGCCGGCGCGCTTTTCCTTATCGCCGCGGTCTTCGTATCCGCAGCGATCATTCACCTCAAATTCATGCTCTCCGCCGCGGCGCCGATCCTCGGAACGGCGTGCGCGATCATCGCCGGAGCGGATCTGACGGTCGCGTTTTCCGTACTCGCCGCCGTCTTCACGTTCTCGCTCGTCGTTTCCGTCATTCTGATGCGCGGCGGCTCCGTCGTCGGCGCGTTCCTGTTCTCCTCCTCCGCCTTTTTCGCGGCGTTCGCCGCTCTGATAGTCTTCGCCCTCACCGTGCGCTTCGGCTCGTTCGCCGCGGGCGTCGAAAGAATAAAGGAGACGGCGCGCGATCTTATCGGCGTCGCGCTCAACAATTTTTCCGCCGCCGATCTTCTCGGAGGAGAGGGCGTTGACAGCGGCGCGATCCTCTCGGCGGCGATCTTCGTCTCCCCGGCGTTCCTTATGATCTTCTCGATGGCGGCGGCCGCCGTCTATCTTCTCCTCCTCCGCGTCCTGACGGGCGTTCTCGGATCGGGGAAAACTCTTTTCGGCGGCGGAGTGCGCGTCTCGCGCCCGCTCGCCGCGATCTTCCTCGTCCTGACGTTCTTCTCACTGCTCGCGGGGAGCCTTCCCGATCCGTGGCAGTACGCAGTCGTCAACGTCAACTACGCGCTGACGGCCATGTTCTTCGCCGTCGGAGTCATTGAGATCGTGCGGGCGTTCCGCAAGGGCGGATCGAAAAGAACGAGGATCACGGTGATCGTTATCGCCGCAGTGTTCGTCTTCCTCGGCGGTCCGCTTTCCGCCGCGACGGCGACGTTCCTCATCCCGGCGCTTGCGTATTTCGGGGCGTGGCGCTCGCTTAAACAGCGCGGCGGCGCGAATCCCCCTGAAAATCGAGGTCCTGAATCATGAACAGAAAGAAAAAGAAAAATCCGGCTCCTAAAGCGTGGCAGATGATAGCGTGCGCCGTCCTCGCCGTCGCGCTTTTCGGCTTATACGCGCTGGTCGTCGCCAAGCTCCACCTCGGCGCTCTGCGCACGGGAGCCGCGATCATCGCGGTCTACCTTCTGGCGGTCCTCCTCATCATCTACCTCCCGCGCCGCCTCGTAAAAGGGCAGGGGCGCGAGGACCGTTCCGGATTCACCCGCACGGTCCTCGAGGGGGTCGACAAGGGCGACGCCGTCGTGATCCTGTGCCGCAACGACGGGTCGGTCGTCTGGTGCAACGAGGGGATCGCGTACGCGATGCCCGACGGGAGAAAGCCGTACGGGAAGAGCGTTTACGAGATCACCGGCGCGACCGTCGAAGCGTTCAGAAAGGCCGATCCGCAGAGCGGTATCGGAGTCACGATCGGAAACGGGTATTATATCGCCTCCTGCTGTCCGATCCGCAACGGCAGAGGAGACCTTCTCATCACGGCCGTGCCGTCGATGAAGATGAAGGAGCTCGCGGACGAGCTCGATCTCTTCCGCGATCAGATCGAAATGAGCGATCTCTGCGTCGCGTATATCTATATCGACAACCTGACCGAGATGATCCAGTACGAGAGCGAATCGTTCCGTCCCGCGACGACGAAGATAGACGAATACCTGAGGGAATGGGCGACCGACGTCAAGGGCATCATCAAGGAATTCGAGCGCGACAGATACATCCTCGTCTTCGAGAAGAGGAACCTCGGCCGCTACGTCGAGCGTAAATTCGACGTGCTCGACAGGATACGCGACATCCGCGTCGGCGAGGAAAAGCTGCCGGTCACGGTGTCTGTGGGTATATCGTCCGTCACGGGCGAGTTCTCCGAGAAGGAGAGAGCGGCGCGCGCCGCCCTCGATATGGCGCTCGGACGCGGAGGCGACCAGGTCGTCCTCAAGCTCGACGATTCGACCGAGTTTTACGGCGGCCGTTCCCGCGCTTCTCTCCGCAGGACGGGCGTCCGCTCGCGCGTCGTCTCGAACGAGCTGCTTATGCACATTTCACGGTCGTCCGGCGTCTTCATCATGGGTCACAAATACCCCGACTACGACTCGATCGGAGCGTGCGTCGGGCTCTCGAAGATCGTCGAATTCTGCGGCGTCGACGTCAACATCGTCGCCGACCCGGACGACGTGAACGTAAAAAGGTGCCGCGCGATCTACGACGGCGCGGGAGATTCCGCGGGGAAGCTCTTCATTTCCGCCGCGGAGGCGCAGGACGGCGTGAGGACCGATACCTTCGTGATCCTCGTCGACGTGAACAACATCTCGATCTCCGAGGCGCCCGAGCTGATACCGATCGCGTCGGGCTACGCGGTCATCGACCACCACAGAAAGCACTCCGAATTCGACCGCGAGCCCGTTATCGAATATATCGAGACGAAATCGTCGAGCGCGTGCGAGCTCGTCGCCGAGATGGCGGAGCAGGTCCTTCCGTCTGGGTTCCTCGGAGCCGGGGAGGCGGGACTCATGCTTGCCGGTATCATCCTCGATACGAAGAAATTCACACGCTCCACGGGGGCGAGAACGTACGGCGCGGCGCTCTATCTGCATGACAACGGGGCGATGCCGGAGACGGTTCAGGAGCTCTTCAAGACGGGGCTTGACAGCTTCGTCAGGGAGGCGCGCTTCCTGTCCGGCGTGAAGATATACAGGTCTTCCTTCGCGATCGCGGTATGCGGCGACGGGAACGACGGAGGCGACAGGATCGCCGCGTCGAAGGTCGCCGACAGCCTGATCGGGGTCAGGGGAGTAAAAGCCGCGTTCTCGCTCGTCAGACTCGGCGACACGGTCCACATTTCCGCGAGATCGACGGGCGACGTCAACGTTCAGCTCATCCTCGAACGCCTCCGCGGAGGCGGCCATTTCGACACGGCGGGGACACAGCTCCGCGGCGCCGGGGTGAAAGAGGCGGAGCGCCAGCTCAAGGATGCTATCGACGATTATCTCGACGGCGGCGACGCCGCGGCTCCCGATGGGATCATAAACTCATAAAAGGAGAATGAAAAAATGAAGGTTGTACTGCTTCAGGACGTAAAGGGACAGGGCAAAAAAGACGACATAATCGACGTTTCGGACGGATACGCGAGAAATTTTCTGATACCGAAGAAGCTGGCGGCGGAAATGACCGGAAAGCTTCTCAACGAGGTGAAGAACCGCGAGGCGGCGAAGGCGCACCGCGCCGCCGTCGAGCTCTCCGAGGCGAAGGAGACCGCCGAAAAGCTCGAGGGGATCCTCGTCAAGATCAAGGTTAAGGCGGGCGCGGCGGACGGCGGCAAGCTCTTCGGGTCCGTGACCGCGAAGGATATATCAGACGCGCTTGAGCGCGACCACTCGGTCGCCGTCGACAAGAGGAAGATCCGGCTCGACGAGCCGATAAAGAAGTTCGGAAAATACGAGATCCCGGTGAAGCTTCACCCGGACGTGACGGGAACGGTCAATCTGATCGTTACCGGGGACTGACGGGACGCCCCTGAAAGGACGGGAAAAATGAACGACGAACTGCAAAGGAAGGTCCCGTTTTCTCTTGAAGCGGAACAGTCTCTTATCGCGTCGATCCTTATCGATCCGGCGTGCATAGACACCGTGTCCGCGATGATAACGACGGACGATTTCTATCTCGAGGAGCACGCGGAGATATACCGCGTCATGCTGTCGATGTATTCCCACAGCAGGAATATCGACGTCGTGACGCTTCTCGATGAACTGAAAAAGAGCAAGATTTACGAGGGCGACACGGGCAGAGAGTACCTGAAGCTCGTCGCCGAGGTCGTCCCCACCGCCGCAAACGCGGCGGATTACGCCCGCATCGTCAGGGAAAAATCGATTCTCCGCCGCCTCATAACGGCGGGAGAGGATATCGCCGAAAAGGCGTATATCGGCGAGGAAATCGCCGACCGTCTCGTCGAATACGCGGAGACGGAGATCTATTCGATCGCCGAGTCGCGCTCGAACAAATCGTTCGTTCCGCTCTCCGAGCTTCTCGTAACGGTGCACCGCCACCTCGAGGAGATCGAAAAGGACCCCGAAGCGTCCCGCGGAACGGCGTCCGGCTTCACCGCGCTCGACAACGTGATCGTCGGCCTCTTCGAGAGCGATCTGATCCTTGTCGGCGCCCGTCCCTCGATGGGTAAGACGGCGTTTGCGATGAACATCGCGCTTGCGGTGGCGGAGAAGACGAAAAGACCGGTCTGCATTTTCTCGCTCGAAATGTCGGACGAGCAGATCGTCACGAGGATGCTTTCGAGCGAAGCGCAGGTCGACAGCTACAAGATGCGCTCCGGGAAGATCAGTCAGGACGAGTGGTCCTCGATCGCGTACGCGGCTTCGAAAATGTCGAAGTATGACATCAGGATCGACGACACCGCCGGTATCACTGTGGGACAGATCAGGTCGAAGATGAGAAGGGTCAAGAATCCCGCCCTCGTCGTCGTCGACTACCTGCAGCTCGTCTCGGGCGACGACGGAACGAGAAAGACGGAAAGCCGTGTCAACGAAGTCGGCGCGATCTCGCGCGGACTGAAGCAGCTCGCCAAGGAGATCGGCGCTCCCGTGCTCTGCTGCGCTCAGCTTTCGAGAAGCCCCGAGAGCAGACCGGACAAGCGTCCGATGCTCTCCGACCTCAGAGAGTCCGGCCAGATCGAGCAGGACGCCGACATCGTTCTGTTCCTCTACAGGGACGAGTATTACAAGGACTCGAAGGAAAACGGAAGCGCCGCGGAGGTCATCATCGCGAAGAACCGCCACGGCTCCGTCGGAAAAGTCAAGCTCGGGTTCATCGGACAGTATACGAAATTCGTTAATCTCGCTGAAGAACAGCAGTAAAGGGCCCGTTCCGGGGAGCACAGACGCGTTTCCCGGAACGGTTTTTGCGCGAGGTCATCATGCTTGAAAAAATCACCTCTCCCCGCGACCTCGGGGAGATAAAACGCGAAGATCTTCCGGCTCTCGCCGAGGAGATACGGGCGAAGATCATCGACTCCGTCGCGAAAAACGGCGGTCACCTGTCGGCGAATCTCGGCGCGGTCGAGCTGACGATAGCTCTTCATCGCGTCTTTTCGTCGCCGGACGACACGGTCGTTTTCGACGTCGGCCATCAGTCGTACGCTCACAAGCTCCTGACGGGGAGATACGACCGGTTCGACACGCTGAGACAGTCGGGCTCCCTGTCCGGGTTCACGAACAGGGACGAGAGCCCGTACGACGCCGTGACCGCGGGTCACAGCGGCCCGTCGATATCGGTCGCCCTCGGGATCGCGCGCGCCAAAAAGTACAGGGGCGACGAAACGTATACGGTCGCCGTCGCGGGCGACGGATCGTTCACGAACGGGATGATCTTTGAGGCGCTCAACAACTGCTCGGGGCAGGGGCTCCGGCTCATAATCGTTCTGAACGACAACGAAATGCTCATTTCCGAGGCCGTCGGCGGCTTTTCGCGCCACCTGTCACGGATCAGGACGAGCGAGAGATATTTCGCCTTCAAGTGCGGGCTGAAACGGTTTTTCTCGAAGATCCCGCTCGTCGGCGGCGCTCTTGTCAGAGGCGCGAGACGGGTCAAGGAGGCTGTCCGCCGCCTCTTCCTCAACACGAATATGTTCGAGGCGCTCGGGATCGAATATCTCGGGCCGGTCGACGGGAACGACATTTTCAAGGTGATCTCCGTTCTCGAGGAGGCGAAGACGAGAGACGAGATCGTCCTCGTCCACGTTAAGACGAAAAAAGGGCTCGGATACGCCCCGGCGGAGCGCGAGCCCGAGAAATACCACTTTACGCCGCCGTTCGACCCGGAAACGGGAGTCGAAACGCGCGGCGGGACGTTTTCCGCGACCGTGTCGGAGACGCTCTGCCGCCTCGGCGAAGAGGACGAAAAAATCGTCGCCGTCACGGCGGCGATGCCGGGCGGAACGGGTCTCTCGGAGTTCGCGTCCCTTTACCCCGACCGCTTCTTCGACGTCGGTATCGCCGAGGAGCACGCCGCGTCGTTCTGCGGCGGTCTCGCGCTCGGCGGGATGAGGCCGTTCTGCGCCGTCTATTCTACGTTCGCTCAAAGAATTTACGATCAGGTCTTTCACGACGCGGCGCTCCAGCGCGCGCCCGTCACTTTCCTGTTTTCACACGCCGGGCTCGTCCCGGGCGACGGCGTCACCCATCAGGGGATATTCGACGCGGCGATTTTCCCGTCGATCCCGACCGTCGCCGTTTTTTCGCCCGATTCGCGCGAGGAGCTCGGCAGACTGATCGCGGAGCCGTGCGGCGGCGGGCCGAGGATAATCAGATATCCGAAGGGCGGGGAGTTCGACTACCCGCGCGAAAAATTTGTTGAGACCGCGCCGGGCGTCGGCGTATTCAACGGAGGCGCCCGGATCATGATCGTAACGTACGGACGCGTCACGGCGGCGGCGTACGACGCCGCGGACCTGCTCTCGCCGGTCCTGTCGGTCGGCGTGGTCCGCTTCCTGCGTATCGCTCCGCTCGACCGTGACGCGCTCCTCGGCGCGACGGCGGGCGCGGAGACCGTCTATTTCCTCGAGGAGGGGATCGAAAGAGGCGGCTTCGCCGAGGCGGCGGCCGCCGCGCTCGCGGAATCGGGATACCGCGGGAAGGTCCTCGTCCACGCCGTTGACGGCGATTTTCCGCCTCACGGCGATCTCGGCTTCCTCTTCGAGAAATACGGATTCACGTCCGACGCGATCGCCCGCAGGATCCTCGCGGGGAGATAAAGGCGGCGGGAGCTGTCCCGAACGAAAAAAAGTATTGACAAACCGGGCCCGGTCTGTTAAAATAATCGAGCTTGTCTGCAGTTGAATATGAAACCCCGATGCGGAGAGGGGGGCCTCTTCCGTATCGGGGCGATACCCGTTTCGGGGAAAAAGGGAGGGATTTTTTTGATCGAGCTGAAAAACGTCTGCAAGTCGTTCAGGGTCTCAAAGCGCGGCGCGGGATTCGGAAACGCGGTCAAAGCGCTTTTCCGGCGCGAGTACGAGACGGTCGAGGCGCTCCGCGACGTGTCGTTCACGATCGGCGACGGAGAGATCGTCGGCTATATCGGTCCGAACGGTGCGGGGAAGAGCAGTACGATTAAGATCATGAGCGGAATACTCACCCCCGACGGCGGAGAGTGCGTGATAAACGGCAGGGTCCCCTGGCGGGACCGCGTCGCTCACGTCCGGGAGATCGGCGTCGTGTTCGGCCAGCGCTCCCAGCTCTGGTGGGACGTGCCGGTCATCGACAGCTTCGAGCTGATCCGGGATATTTACAAAGTCGGCGCGTCGGAGTACGGAAAAACGCTCGACGAGCTCACCGAACGGCTGTCGCTCTCCGAGATCCTGAAGACACCGACGAGACAGCTCTCGCTCGGGCAGAGGATGCGGTGCGAGATAGCGGCGTCCCTCATCCACGGCCCGAAGATCCTGTTTCTCGACGAGCCGACGATCGGTCTCGACGCCGTCTCCAAGCTCGCGGTGCGGGATTTCATCAGGGACATCCACCGCGAACACGGAACGACTGTCATCCTGACGACGCACGATATGAGGGATATAGAGGCGCTGACAGAGCGCGTGATCCTGATCGGAAAGGGGCGCATCCTGATGGACGGCCCCCTCGACACGTTCTTTGAAAATATCTCCGTCCGAGTGGACGGCGGGGACGGTGGGCTCGACGAGATGGTCGCGGCGCTGTACGAGGAGCTCGAAATATGAAAAAATATCTGTCTTTTTTCCGTATCCGCTTTATCGCGGGGCTCCAGTACCGCGCGGCGGCGTGGGCGGGCGTCGCGACCCAGTTCGCGTGGGGCTTCCTCTCAATCTTTATGTTCCGGGCTTTTTACGAGACGGACCCCGGCGCGTTTCCGATGGAGTTTTCGCAGCTCTCGGGGTATATCTGGCTCCAGCAGGCGTTCCTCGGGATGTTCATGGCGTGGTTTTTCGACAACGGGATACTTGAATCGATCGAGTCCGGCTCGATAGCTTACGAGCTCTGCCGCCCGACGAGTATCTATGCGATGTGGTTTGTGAAAAACGCCGCCGTCCGCCTCTCGCGGACGGTCCTGCGCTGTGTTCCGATCCTCGTCGTCGCGGCGTTCCTGCCGCCTCCGTACGGCATCCCGCTTCCCGCCGGAGTCGTCCCGTTCTTTCTGTTCCTTCTCTCGATGATCCTCGGGATGTGCGTCCTGACGGCGTTCTCGATGCTGATCTACGTATCGGCGTTTTATACCGTCTCGTCGATCGGCATAAGGACGCTTGCGGTCTCCGCGGCGGAGTTCTTCTCCGGCGCGATCATTCCGATCCCGTTCTTTCCCGACGGGATGAGGACCGTCCTTAACCTTCTTCCCTTCGCGTCGGTACAGAGTACGCCGTTTCTCATATACGTCGGTCATATTCCGACGGCGGAGGCGTTCGCGGCGATCGCCCTTCAGGCGTTCTGGATCGTCGCGCTGACGTCCGTCGGAGTTTTATGGATGCGGCGATCGCTCCGCCGCGTCGTGGTGCAGGGGGGCTGATATCGGAATGAGACTGTATTTCAGATATCTCGGCATACTGCTGAAGAGCCGTATGCAGTATAAATCGTCCTTCTTTATGCTCTCCTTCGGCCACTTCATCATATCCTTCACCGGGTTTCTCGGAATGTATTTCCTTTTCGCGAGATTTCATTCCGTCAAGGGCTTTTCCTTTGAGGAAACGCTTCTCTGCTTCTCGGTCGTGACGCTCGCCTTCTCCCTCGCGGAGTGCTTCGGGAGAGGGTTCGACTCGTTTTCGTCCCTTGTCCGGACGGGCGACCTCGACAGGCTCCTGATCCGCCCCCGGAGCGTCGTTTTTCAGGTCCTGACCTCAAAAGCGGAGTTCTCCCGCGTCGGGAAGCTCCTCACCGCGGTCGTCGTCTTTATCTACGCCGCGCCGCGCTGCGGCGTCCGGTGGACGGCGGGAAAGATCGGAGTTCTCTCCTTTATGATCGCCGGCGGAGCCGCCGTTTTCACGGCGCTTTTCATGATCTATGCGGGGTTCAGCTTTTTCACGATAGAGGGGCTCGAGTTCATGAACATCTTCACGGACGGGACGAAGGAATTCGGGCGTTATCCGCTCTCGATCTACGGGAAGGAGCTTCTTTTCGTCTACACCTTTATCATCCCGATCGCCCCGTTTCAGTATTACCCGTTCCTTTATCTGATCGGAAGGACGGACAGCGCGTGGTACGGCGTCCTCCCGCTTTCCGGGTTTCTCTTCATGATCCCGGCGTATATCTTCTTCCGGTTCGGGCTCCGTAAATATCGCTCGACGGGGTCGTAGCCGAAAAGACAAGCCGATAACGGGATCCGTTATCGGCTTGTCTTTTATTGTATCAAGAAAACCACGCGATAGTCGCGTGGTTCAAAAGAGGTTAACCGATGAGAAGAGAATCCTCCGTTTGTGGTAGAATAAAGAAGGCCTGCCAGCCAAACAAAGAACCACAAACGGAGGATTAACATCTATGAAGA
>JAFSWB010000082.1 GCA_017444735.1 Clostridia bacterium
CTTCGACCCGAAACGGATGATTTTACGAGCAGATTTTCGCGCCGAGGACGCCGCCTTGCTATCGCAAGGCAAGAACGAGAAACGAAAAGATGCCGTAAAGGCGCCGCTTCGGGCGGGTTCGGATAGCTCCTGTTACCCTAAGCAAACCTCCGGTCCGTTATTTCACTCGGCGTCCGCCGATTCCCGGTCCTCGTACCATTTCCGCTGTGACTCGAACATCTTCTTATATTCGCCGTTCTTCGCCATCAGCTCGTCGTGCGTGCCGATCTCGGCGATCTTCCCGTCCTTCATCATGATTATCTTGTCGGCGATCCGGACGGAACCGAGGCGGTGCGTGACGATAAACGACGTTCTGTCGTGCGAGAGCTCGGCGAACCGCCCGTATATCCGCGCCTCTTCGATCGGGTCGATGGCGGCGGTGGGCTCGTCGAGGATGATGATACTGCTGTCACGGTAAAACCCGCGCGCTATCGACACTCTCTGCGCCTGACCGCCCGACATTCCGACGCCGTCGTCAAATTCTCGTGACAGCATCGTATCGAACCCATACGTCAGCCATTCCTCTTCGGGCGAAAAGCCCGCCATGGCGCACGCCTCGCGCATCGCGCCGTCCGTCGGTTCCTTCTCATACTGACCGATTATGAGGTTATCGCGCAGGGTCAGCGCGTACTGCGGATACCGCTGATAGACCGCCGACAGGCGGCGGGCGACGGATCCAAAGGATATCTCTTTCGTGTTCCATCCGCATATTCTGACGTCGCCTCCGTCCGGTCGGTAATAACCGATCAGAAGTTTTATCAGCGTCGATTTTCCGCTTCCGTTCTCGCCGACAATGGCGACGGTCTCCTTCGGCTGTACGGAGAAGGATACGCCGTCGACTGCGGGCGTCTCCGTATTAGGGTAAAAGAACTTCACGTCGCGAAGGTCGATCCCGATCTCGTACGGAAGCTCGACGTCCTCCCCGTCGTTTTCCGGGAAGTCGAGATATCTGACGTAGTTTTCAATAAACGGCAGATCGCGGGAAGCGGTGGCAAACGATCCGTAGAACAACTGGTGCAGCTTATCCTCGATCATTCCGACGGAAGTGAAGACCGCTGCGAACTCGCCTATCGTGATCCGACCGATGAGAAGGAAGCGGAAGAGCAAATAGTAAACGCCGAGCCGACCCATGAAGGTCAGAAGCTCCGCCCCGAAGAAAAGCCACTGCTGTTTTGACGACGTCTTGCGGTCGAGCTTCGTCAGTCTGCGCCACAGATTGCTGAACGACCGGAAGAAATACCAGAATCCTCCGAGCAGGCGCGTCTCTTTGAGAAATTGCTGTGATGTAGCACATTCGAAATAGTGAGCCGAAAGACGCCTGTCCGGCGCCGCCTTGTCCTCTTTGTCCCGGTATATCTTTTTCACGAGGAACTGATACAGCAGCGTGGGTATAAAGATCATCAAAAGCGCCGCGACGAGCCACGGATCGCGCTGTACCAGATATACGGACGTGATAACGAAATACGGAATATGGTACAAAACGATCTGCTTGAGCGTACTGAGCAGCGAGCGCGCCGAGTCCGCCCCCGAGCCGGCTTTTTCGATATCGTCGAGTTTGTCGGTATCCTCGAACAGGATCGGCGGGATCTTCGCCATCTTGGAAAGACGCTGTTCGGTCTGTCTGTTCTCGGCACGATAGGAGAACGCGGTATCGGTTCTGTTCGCGATTTGACTGAGGATCGCCGAAAAGATGAACGTTCCCGCGTAAGCTGCTATAAGAATGATTATACCGGTCACGGGCCCGCCGCCGTTTTCATAAACGGTTGTCACTCCGTTGAAAACGCCCTCGAGAACGTAAATCTGCGCGGCCTGAAGGATCGCCTGAACGACGATTATTATACAGCCGATCGTAAACAACCCGGGCGCCGCTCCGATTATTACGGGCAACGTCTTTTTTACGCACTTGAAGAAACCGACGCGCGGCTTCTTGTTCTTTTTGTCCTTATTCTTTTTCACGAGACCGCCTCCTCTCCGGGGGTGTCCTCGTACCAGCTCTTCTGAGTTGAGAACATCTCGGCGTAAATGCCGCCCGCCTTCACGAGCTCGTTGTGCGAGCCCTGCTCCGCGACGGCTCCGCCGTCGATCACGAGGATCCGGTCGGCGATTCGCGCCGCGCCGAGTCGGTGGGTAATGAAGACGGCGCTCTTGCCCTCCGTCACTTTCTTGAACAAAGCGTAAACGGCGCTCTCCGCGATCGGATCGAGCGCGGCGGTCGGCTCGTCGAGGATCGACACGGGTCGGTTGCCGTACAAAGCGCGTGCGATGGCTACTCTCTGCCACTCCCCGCCCGACAGATCGACGCCGTCCTTCGCCGCCTTTCCGAGCGGAGTATTGACGCCTGAGTGCAGTTTTTCAAGCGCTTCGGTGAGGCCGATCTCCTCGGTCACGCGCAGGACGTCCTCGTCGCTGTCGCGGTTCACGTCGCCGAGCTTGATCGAGTCGCCGTAAGGGATCTGATATTTCGCAAAATCCTGGAAGACAACTGAAAACATCCCCTTTATCTCGGCGTACGTGAAGTCTCGCAGGTTTTTCCCGCCTATCAGAATGTCGCCCTCGTACTCGTCGTAAAGACCGGTGAGAAGTTTCGTTATCGTCGTTTTGCCCGCGCCGTTCACTCCGACGAAGGCGCAATGCTCGCCCTCGTTTATCGTGAACGAGCAGTTTTTGAGTATGTACCTGTCCGTGCCGGGATACTTGAAAGAAACGTCGCGAAACTCTATCTTGCCGAAATTGAATCCGCTTAAATCGGCGGGCGCATCGAGAGCTCCTTCCTGCTCTTCAAGCTGAGAAAACTCAGACAAGTCCCCGAGGTTCTTTGTCGCCTGAGCCATCCATCTGACGTCCCACGGGATGCCGCCGCCGACTATTCCCACCGCGCGAAGCAGAAGATTGGCGAAGCCGACGAAGAAGCCGGCGGTGAGCTCTCCGCGTCCGACGGCGAACACAAGAGCCGTCATTATCGTGGCGTACATCACCCACGCGAGGGACCGGATAAAATTCTCTCTTCTCGAGTTTCTGACCGTGTTTTTAAGATTTTTACGGTCCATTTCGAGCTTCGTTTTTTTCCATTTTCCTAATATGAAAGGCGCGTACCCGAACGTCGAGCGTTCCTCAAGATAGTCCTTTGCCGAGAGGAAAGCCTGATACCTGCCGGCGTATCTTCCGTCTTTTTCAACGTTGAAAAACGTCTCGTAATCCTGAAGACCGGATCTGACGGCGAGAAAAACGGCGGGAATAACGATACCGACCGCGATGAGCCCTCCCCACCATACCTTGAGAAACACGGATGAGATCGTAATGATGAGAAATACCCATCGATATACGATAAATATTACTCGTAATCCTCTTTCAACCATCTTGCCCGCCGGTTCGTTGCACGCGCGGCCTATGAGGTCGTACGTTTTGCTGTCTTCAACGTACCGGTACTTGATGCTCGCCTGTTTGAGCAGAAAGACCTCTTTCGTTACCGAATAGACTTTTTCGCGCAAATGGAAAAGGGCGATATCTTCAAACTGATAAACGGCTGAATTCAAGAAGAAGGCGGCGAACATGAAGACGAGCGGCATGACGATCGCCGATTCCGGCGCTTCGCCCCGAATGACAGAAATAGCGGTATCAACGAACGACGCCGTGGTAAAAAGCTGCAGATACGGGTACACGGTCTCGAGCACGTTGGCAAGCAGATCGAGGGCGGTCCAGAGCGGAGTGACTTTGAACAGGAAAAGGAAGCAGTCGACAAGCCGCCATTTGCCCCGTTTGAGTTCCGGAAGTTTTTTCTCTTTTTGCATATCGTTTTCTCCTTTCATCAAAAGTCGAACACGCCGCACGGCCGGGAGAAGACGGCGGTGAATCGCGTAACACAGGATGCGCGTCCCCGCGGCGCTGTAATATATTGTACCTGCCAACCGAAAAATGTCAAGCGACCGTTCGTTGAATTTGTTTCACCGCATGATTTATTTACTCAACCGACGATTGAATCATATATACGGCGCCGCGTCTGCCGGGACGGTTTGCGAAAAATAAAAAAAACGCCGCTTTGAAAACGACGTTTTTATACGTTTTTCGGATACGCGCAGTATTCCGCGAGCGGACATTCGCCGCAGCGCGGGGAGCGCGCCGTGCAGTATTCGCGTCCGAACGCCACTATCCGGTGGCAGAACGCGCTCTGCTCGTCTCTCGGGATCGCCTTTTCCATCACCCTCTCCGTGAGGAGCGGGTCTTTTTTGTCTGTCGGATAATAGCCGAGCCTGCCGCAGATCCTGATGCAGTGGGTGTCGGCGACGACGCCTCCCTTGCCGAAAACGTCACCGAGGATGAGGTTCGCGATCTTTCTGCCGACTCCCGGCAGGGAGAGAAGGTCCTCCATCGTGTCGGGAACGCGGCCTTCGAAGCGGTCGACGATCATTTTTGACATATCCTTTATGTTCTTCGCCTTCATGCGGAAGAGCCCGCACGGCCTGACCGTCTCCTCAAGCTCGGCGATATCGCACTCCGCGGCGGAGGCGGCGTCGGGGAACCGCTCGAACAGCGGGCGGCAGACGATATTGACCCTCTCGTCGGTACACTGTGCGGAGAGGCGCGCCGCCACGAGCAGACGCCACGGGTCCCCGCCGTATTCGAGCGAGCAGACCGCGTCCGGGTAAAGATCGGCGAGCGCGGCGATTATCCTCGCGGTATCAGTTTTCCTCATTGTACGCGTCCTCGTCCTCCGGTCCCTCCCCCGGATCGTCCTCGTCCTCGTCTTCTGCCCCTTTTTCGGGGATCTCGATGTGGTAATAATAAGCGATAAGGTCCCTCACGCAGTGGCCGGCGTTGGCTCCGGTGGAGCCCTGCTCGAGCACGGACGTGATAACAATCTCCGGGTCGTCGAACGGCGCGAACGCCGTAAAGATGGCGTTGTCGCTCTTCGTCACGGAGACCTGCGCCGTGCCGGTCTTGCCGCCGATGACGATGGGAAGGTCCTCGAATATCTCCTTGACGGAGCCGTCCTCGATCACGCGCTTCATAGCGCCTACGACGATCTCGCGGACGCCCTCCTTGATCTTCCGTTTCTCGATGACCTCGGGCTGTTTTTCGAGAACGACCGCCCCCGTCCCGTACTCGGTGACGCGGGACAGAAGGTGAGCGGAATATCTCGTGCCGTCGTTGAGGACGGTCGCGATATACGAGCTTATCTGAAGCGGCGTGAAGAGGTTGTACGACTGACCGATCGCCGCCTGGAGGGTGTCGCCGCCCGTCCACGGCCGGAGATCGTTCTGCTTGACGTACTCCGGCCCCGCGAGGATGCCCGTCTTTTCGTTCAGCTCGATGCCCGTAGGCTCGCCGAGCCCGAAGCTCTTCATATAGTCGTTCATCTTCTCGATCGTCATCCGTCTGCCGACCTCGAAGAAGAAGTAGTTGCACGATTCCTGAATGGCGTCCGTGACATTGACCCACCCGTGAGTGAGCTTATACATCAGGTATATCCAGCACCTGATCTCAAATCCGTCGAGGACGTAGACGCCCTTGTCCTCGATCATCGTGTTCTCGTCGATGACGCCGCAGTCGAGCGCGCCGACCGCCATCCCGATCTTGAACGTCGAGCCGGGCTGGAACGTGCCCTCGAGCGCGCGGTTGAGCATCGGCGACCTCTCGTCCTTGTTGAGGTCGGCGAAATCCTCGTTGTACGTGGCGAGGTTATAGGTCGGGCAAGAGGCGAGGGCGAGCACCTCGCCCGTCCTGACGCTGATCGCCGCGAGCGCGCCGGAGCGGCAGTCCTCGCCGGTGTGCGTCCCCTCTCCGCCGGAGCCCGCCCGGACTTCCTCGATATTCTTGAAAAGCGCGTCCTCCGCCGCCATCTGAACGTCGATGTCGAGCGTGAGATAGACGTCGCATCCCGCCTTTGGCTCCTTCGTCACCTCGGACGAGATCACGTTGCCGTAGACGTCCTCGGTCAGAAGGACCTCGCCGTCCGTGCCGTGGAGATATTCCTCAAACGAGTATTCGACGCCGGACGTGCCGACCATGGCGTCGATCGGATAACCCTCCGCCGTATAGTACTCGGCGTTCTCCGCGGTGATCCTCCCGAGCCGTCCGAGGATGTGCGAGGCGTACCCCGGATAGTGGAAAACGCGCTCGAGCTTCTTCACCGGGACGATCCCGCGCCCGACGTCCTCCTTGAGCGAGGAGATCAGTCTGATATCGACGTCCGAAATGATCGTGTAGGGGCTGTCCGGCGAGAAGTCGGAGAGCTCCATGTCGACGCGGTAGAGAAAGAGGCGCGCCGAGTCGGAAAGACCGTACTGACAGATCCCGTTCGAGTCGACGATGCCGTAGCGGGAGAGGAATTTCGCCGCCGCCTGATCCGCCGTCATCGTCTCCTTGACGCCGATATCCCCGGCGAGCTTCACGAATTTATCGTAACGCGCGCTGTTCTCGAACTCCTCGTTGAACGCGAAGACGAGAACGCCCGTGTCGGACGCCGCGACGTCGAACGGCGTGTACTTCGGGACGGCGAGCGAATCGGTATATCCCTGCTCGTCCGCTATCGCGAGCGTCTTCAGGACCGTTTCGTTCCTCGCCGCGGAATTTCTCGGGAACGAGCCGTAGTCGAAACGGATCTCCCACGAGTATTTGTTCGTCACGAGGGGCTTCCCGTTCCGGTCGAAGATCTCGCCCCTCATCGCCTGGACGCGGACCGTCCGCTGACGCTCCCTTATCGGGGTCGTCATCGTGTAGTAGTCCTGACCCGCGACCTGAAGATTTATCAGGCGGAAAATATATACGAGACTGATGACGATAAAGACGGCGCCGAGGATGATATACCTCGCGAGACCCGTTTTTTCCTTTGCCATCCCCGACCCTCCCTTCGCGTCAGACGTTTTCTGAAATTACAGTATACCATAAAATAAAAAAAATCGCAACGGAAGACCGGCGATCTGTCAACAGACCGCCGGTCGGCGCGGAGCTTTTCACTTTTTGCGGCGGAAGAGACGCGATCCCATCCCCTTCACCGCCATTATCACGCCCGCCGCCATGAGCAGAGCGCACAGAACGACGACGCAAACGTTGATCTCGACGCTCCACCTCCCGTGCCACAGGATGCGGTCGGGATCGTCCTTGCGGTAAAACGAATTGTCGACCGTGACGTGCTTCTTCATCATCATCCGGTCCTTTCCGAAGAGCGACCCGGCGACCCGGGCGACCTTTTTTTCGACCTGTTTTGCGTTCATAACCGACTCCTTTGTCAGTTGAAATTGAGGATTTCAGTCCTTTCCCCGTCTTTTATTCTGCCTTTTTCACGCTTTATTATCTCGGCGCGCGTATGTTAAAAAATGGGATGCGCCGCGAAAGGCGTTTTTCCGTTGCAATAATAGGGATTTTGTGGTAAAATATAAAGTCGGTGAAATATTTTCGCCGATATGAAAGGAAGTACGAGCAAATGAAGAATAAAAAAGACGACGCCGCTCTCTGCCGGCTCGGAAAGGTCGGCGGTCAGGCGGTCCTCGAGGGCGTCATGATGAGATCGGGCGACCGCTGGTGCCTCGCCGTCAGGCGCGAGGGCGGAGAGATCACGCGTCAGGACGGGAGCTACGTGTCCCTCAGAAAGAGAAATAAATTCTGCAACATCCCCATTATCAGGGGCGTCATAAATTTCGTGGAGATGCTGAAGCTCAGCATGGATATGCTGACGAAATCCGCCGAGATGCTCGGGGAGGACGTCGGCGAGCCGGAAACGAAATTCGAAAAGTGGGTCAACGACAAGTTCGGCGACAAGATCATGGGCGTCGTCACCGGGATCGCGACCGTTCTCGGCGTGGCGCTGAGCCTCGGGCTCTTCGTCTTTCTGCCGACGTTCATCGCGAACCTCATCCTCGGCAAGGGCGACGGCACCTTCCAGCCGCTCCGCTCCCTTATCGAGGGGGGACTCAAAATCTCGATATTCGTCCTTTATATCTTTCTCGTCGGTCTCATGCGCGACATAAAGCGGACGTTCCGCTACCACGGCGCGGAGCACAAGTCGGTCGCCTGCTATGAAAAGGGACTCGAGCTGACTCCCGAAAACGCGGCGACCTGCACGAGGTTCCACCCTCGCTGCGGGACGAGCTTCATTTTCGTCATGCTCCTTCTGTCGATCGTCATCGGGATCTTCATCCCGTTCAATGAGATCCCCCTTCTCCGCACCGCGGTCAAGATCCTCGTCCTGCCGATCACCGTCGGCCTCGGATTCGAGTTCATCATGTACGCGGGCAAGCACGACAACGTTCTCGTGAAGATACTCTCCGCCCCCGGCCTCTGGATGCAGCGTCTGACGACGAAGGAGCCGGACAAGGGGATGCTCGAGGTCGCCATTAAGGCGCTGAAGGGCGCGATGCCCGACGAGTTCCCGCCGGAGGAGGAGCCGGAAGAGGCTCCCTCCGGGGATGCCGCCGCGGAAGCTTCCGGAGAAGGGTCTTCCGCAAATGCCGAAAACGGATCCGGCGGAGAGACGGAAGTTGACGCTTGACGGAATAACGAAGCGGCTCGAGCGGGCGGGCGTCCCCGATCCGCGCTTCGACGCGCTCTGCCTCGCCGAGGCGTTCACGGGCCTTCCCCGCGCCGCGATCCTCGCCGACAGGAGCCGCGAGCTTTGCGGCGGCGGGCTCGAGGCGGCGGTCGCGCGCCGCGAGAAGAGAGAACCGCTCCAGTATATCCTCGGAGAATGGGAGTTTATGGGGCTTCCGTTTTACGTTTCGCCCTCCTGCCTCATACCGCGTCCGGACACGGAGCTCCTCTGTGAGACCGCGATCCGCGCGCTTCCCGAGGGGGGACGCCTGCTCGATATGTGCACGGGATCGGGATGCGTCGCCGTCGCGGCGGCGAGCCGCCGTCCCGACGTCACAGCCGTCGGAGCGGATATAAGCGGAGACGCGATTTCGACAGCCGTCAAAAACGCCGAGAGGAACGGCGTGGCGGACCGCGTTTCGTTCGTGATACACGACGTGAGGACGCCGTGGGAGACGGCGGGCGTATTCGACGCCGCCGCCGCAAATCCCCCGTACGTGACGGCGGAGGAGATGAAGTCGCTCGAGCCGGAGCTCGCTTTCGAGCCGGAGCTCGCGCTGACGGACGGCGGGGACGGCTTGTCCCTGATCCGCGCCTTCGTTTCGCTCGCGGTCCGCGCGGTAAAGAAAAGCGGGACCGTCGCGGTTGAGCACGGCTCCCTTCAGGGCGAAAAAGTCAGAATGATTTTCCGCGAGCGCGGGCTCGATCCCGTGACTCTCGACGATATCGGCGGCAATCCGCGCGTGACGGCCGCCGTGATTTGAAAGGATCTTCCGCTATGGAAAGAAGAGTCAGATTTTTCGATACGACTCTGCGGGACGGAGAGCAGACGCCCGGCGTCCATTTCAGCGCCGCGCAGAAGCTCGACGCCGCGCGCCGTCTTGAAAAGCTCGGCGTCGACGTGATCGAGGCGGGCTTTCCCGCGTCCTCCGAGAGCGATTTTGAAGCGGTCGCGTCGATCGGACGCGAGTTGAGCGTCACCGTCTGCGCTCTCGCGCGCGCCAACGCCGAGGACGTCGGGATCGCCGCGAGGGCGCTGAAGGACGCGCGCCGCCCGAGGATCCACGTTTTTATCGCCGCGAGCGACGTCCACCTCGAAAAGAAGCTCGGAATGACGAGAGAAGAGGCGCTTCGCGCGGTGAGGGAATCGGTAGCCCTCGCCGCCTCGACGGGCATGGAGGTCCAGTTCTCCGCCGAGGACGCGACGAGATCGGACAGAGAATATCTCGTCTCCGTCTTCGACGCCGCGATAAAAGCGGGCGCGACGGTCCTCAACGTGCCCGACACGGTCGGCTACGCCGTCCCCGAGGAGTTCTTCTCCCTTTTTGAATACCTTCTGAAAAACGTCCCGGGCGCGGAGTCCGTGACGTGGAGCGCCCACTGTCACAACGATCTCGGGCTCGCCGTCGCCAATTCCCTCGCCGCCGTCCGCGCGGGCGCCGGTCAGGTCGAATGCACTGTGAACGGCATCGGCGAGAGAGCCGGGAACGCGGCGCTCGAGGAAATCGCGATGATAATCTCGACGCGCGGCGAAAGAGACGGCTTCTCACACGGGATCGTGACGGAGAATATCACGGCGGCGAGCCGCTTTTTCGCCGACCTGACGGGCGTCCATCCCTCCCCGAACAAGGCGATCGTCGGACAAAACGCGTTCTCCCACGCGAGCGGCATCCATCAGCACGGAATAATCGCCGACCGCTCGACGTATCAGATAATCGACCCGCGCTCCGTAGGGCTTGACGACAGCACGATAACGCTCGGAAAGCTCTCGGGAAAGCACGCGTTTTCCGCAAGGACGAAGGCGCTCGGCTACGACCTCGGCGACGAGGCGATCCGCGCGACGTTCTCCCGCTTCAAGGAGATCGCCGAGAAAAAGGACACGATGACGGACGACGACGTGAGGGCGATCGTCAGCGAATACCTCGACGGGCTCGAGGGCAAGTTCTTCCTTTCGTCCTTCCAGATCCAGTCCGGCAACAAGATGAAGGCGATGGCGCTCATAACGCTCAGATCGGACGGCGGCGAGGTCACCGAGGCGGCGCCCGGCGACGGCCCGGTCGACGCGAGCTTCAACGCGATAAACAAGATCGCCTCCCCGTTCACCGGAGGTCCGGTCGATCTTCTGTCATACGGGATCGCCGCCGTCACGGAGGGCACCGACGCCCTCGGCGAGGCGAAGGTCAAAATCAGGGCGGACGGCGCGATCTTCACGGGGCGCGGCGTCTCTACCGATATAATCAAGGCGTCGATAAAGGCGTACCTCAACGCGATCAACAAGAGGATCGCCGCCAATGAGAGAACGGAGGCGGGATCGTGAAAATAGAGATATACGACACAACTCTCCGGGACGGCGCGCAGGGCGCGGGCGTCTCGTTCTCGCCCGAGGACAAGCTGAACGTGATTCGCGCGCTCGACTCGCTCGGCATATCATATATCGAGGCGGGTATGGTCGCCGACGACGCGGGGCGCGATTTCTTCCGCGCTCTCGGCGACGTCAGGACCGAAAACGCAAAGCTCTGCGTCTTCGCCCCGACCGCCCATCCGGGCGTCGGCGCCGCCGACAGCGAGCTGCTCCGCGACAGCGCGGGAGCGCCCGTTCCGTGCGCCGCGGTCTTCGGAAAAAGCTCGCTTTTTCAGGTGCGCGAGGTCCTGAGGACGACGCCGGAGGAAAACCTTCGGATGATAAGGGATTCCGTTTCGTATCTCAAGGCCGCCGGGAAGGAAGTCGTCTTCGACGCCGAGCATTTCTTCGACGGCTACTCCGACAGCCCCGACTACGCGCTCCGCGTCCTCGACGCCGCGCGCGAGGCGGGCGCGTCGGTCCTCGTCCTGTGCGACACGAACGGGGGGATGCTCCCCGACGTCGTCGGAATGACGACGGAGCGCGTCTGCCGCGACTTCGGACCCGTCGGCATCCACACGCACAACGACCTCGGGATGGCGGTCTCCTGCTCCGTCTCCTCGGTGCTCGCCGGGGCGTGCCACGTTCAGGGAACGGTCTCCGGGATCGGCGAGCGGTGCGGGAACGCGAATCTCAACACGCTGATACCGCTCCTTCAGCTCAAGCTCGGCTTCGACTGCGTCGGCGAGAAGATCCGCCTTCTCACCGGGACGGCGAAATACGTGAACGAGACGGCGAACCTGACGTTCAACGAATCGGAGCCGTTCGTCGGCGCGTACGCCTTCACGCACAAGGCGGGCGCCCACATCGACGGAGTGAGGAAGGACCCTAAAACCTTCGAACATATCGACCCGACCGCCGTCGGGAATCTCCGCAACACGGTGATAAGCGACCTCTCCGGCCGCGCGGCGGTGATAGACAGGATCCGCGCCCTGGCACAGGACGGCGAGGAGCTCGGAAAAGACGATCCGCGCGTCGCCGAGGCGGTCAGGGTCCTCCGCGAGAAAGAGCGCGGCGGATACGTCTACGAGCAGGCGGAGGGCTCGCTCTCCCTCGTCGTCGACGGGATAATCGGGAAACGCGCTTCTCATTTCGAGCTCCTCGAGTTCAAGGTCATCGCCGAGGACGTGAAGGGCGCGGAAAAGGACGAGCAGATGAAGAGCTCCGCGATGATAAAGATATCGGTCGGCGGAGCGGAGGAGATAACCGCCGCGGAGGGGAACGGCCCCGTCAACGCGATGGACCGCGCCCTGCGGCGCGCCCTCGCCCGGTTCTACCCCGAGGTCGGCGGGATGAAGCTGAACGACTACCGCGTCAGGGTGATCGACTCCGGCGCGACCGCGTCGTCGGTCCGCGTCCTCATCGAATCGACGGACGGTGTCACCGTCTGGCGCACCGTGGGCGTCTCCACGGACATCATCAACGCGAGCTGGCAGGCGCTCCGGGATTCGGTCGAATATCTGCTCTCGCACGTAACGAAAAGACCCGCCGCAGAGTGAAAGAGGTGACTTGAAATGGGTAAAATAAAGCTCGGCGTCCTGTTCGGAGGAAGATCGTCCGAATACGAGATCTCTCTCCTTTCCGCTTACGCCGTTCTCTCAAACGTAAACGCCGAAAAATACGATATCACGAAGATCGGGATCACGAAGGACGGAAAATTCTTCGTCTATGACGGCGATCTCGGATCGATAAGAGACGGCTCGTGGTGCGGCGACCCCGCCCGCCTTTCCGCCCTGCTCGCCGATCCGTCGTACGGATCGCGCAGGATCGCCGTCTCCCGCCCCGACGGCAAAGGCAAAACCGATTTTATCACGCTCGACGTCGTCTTCCCCGTCCTCCACGGCAGAAACGGCGAGGACGGCAGGATGCAGGGCCTCTTCGAGACCGCCGGCGTCCCCGCCGTCGGGTGCGAGTGCACCCCGAGCGGCGTCACGATGGACAAGGCGCTGACGAAGGCGGTCGTCTCCCTCTCGTCGGACATCCGTCAGGCGAAAGCGGTCACCGCGTTCTCGACGGAGGACAGGGACGAGGTGAGAAGAAAGGCGGAGGAGGAGATCGGCTATCCGATGTTCGTGAAGCCGTCGCGCTCCGGCTCGTCCGTTGGATGCTCCGTCGTAAACGGCGCGGACGAATTCGGCGGCGCGCTCGACAACGCCTTCTCGGAGGACTCGAAGATCCTCATCGAGGAGCGGATCAGGGGGCGCGAGCTCGAAGTCGCCGTTCTCGAGGAAAGCGGAGCCCTCACCGTCTCCGTCCCCGCGGAGATCGACGTCGGGGGGAGCGACTTCTACGACTACGAGACGAAATACGTGAGCGACGAGTCGTCGTTCTTCATCCCGGCGCGCGTGCCGGACGAAACGCTGAAGGCGGCGAGCGACACGGCGGCGAGGATCTTCCGCATTCTCGAATGCCGCGGACTCTCGCGCGTCGACTTCTTCCTCACCGACGGCGGCGAGCTGATCTTCAACGAGATCAACACGATGCCCGGCTTCACGCCGATCTCGATGTACCCGAAGCTGATGGAGCACGCGGGGATCGGATATTCGGAGCTGATCGACAGACTGATAGCGTCTGCTATGAACAAATAAAAACGGAGGACTGAAAAATGGAAACGAGAGTTGCACTTATCGGAATCATCGTATCGGACAGAGGAGCCGCCGACAAGCTGAACGAAGTTCTTCACGAGTACGGCGACTATATCATCGGAAGAATGGGGATCCCGTACCGCGAAAAAGGGATCAACGTGATAAGCGTCGCGGTCGACGCGCCGCAGGACGTCGTCTCCGCGCTCGCCGGAAAGATCGGCAAGCTCGACGACGTGAGCTGCAAAACGTCCTTCGCGTCGTGGAACGACTGAAAAACGCAAAGGGGCTGTCGCACTTAGCGCAGATCGAAAAAGCACGGGTTAAAAATCGAATAAAGCAAACAGAAATCCGTAGTTTTCATCTTTTTGAGGTGAAAATCCTACGGATTTTTCCATTTTATGTGCCGGGTCACGGAAGTTAC
>JAFSWB010000083.1 GCA_017444735.1 Clostridia bacterium
AGGACGGAGCGAAGGCGACGTCCGCTCAACCCTCCCGCCTCATGGCGACTCTTTTTTTCAGTGCAGGCTTTTTTTCTCCAGAGAAAAAAAGAGTGCAAAGAGAAAATAAAATCAAAAAAGCCCGCGGGCTTTTTTTCCTTATATCCCCTATAATGTAAAAGAGAAAAGGGCTCGCGGTCGAGCCTTTTTTTCATTATACATATTTCCCCGCCGTCCCGGAAACAATAACCGCGAATAAAAAAGCGGAGGACAAACCTTTGAATCAGGATAACGACACATACCGCAGATACGCGCAGGCGCGGGCGAAAAAATCGCCCGTCGTCCGTGACTGCGCCCGCGCGTTCGTCTCCGGCGGCGCGATCTGCGCCGCGGGCCACGGGCTCCGCGCCCTTTACACGTGCCTCGGGCTCGGCGCGGACGACGCCGGGATGCTCACGTCCGCCACGCTCATCCTCGTCGCCGTCATTCTCACCGGGATCGGCGTCTTCGACCGGATCGCGCGCTTCACCGGCGCGGGAACGCTCGTCCCGATCACCGGCTTCGCCAACGCCGTCGCGTCGTCCGCCATCGACAGCCGCACGGAGGGTTACGTCCCCGGCGTCGGCGCGAAGATCTTCACCGTCGCCGGTCCGGTCCTCGTCTGGGGGATCTTCGCCGGAGGCGTGTGGGGCGTCGTTTACTTCGTCTTGAAGGAGCTGATCTTATGACCCGTCTTCCCGTGAGACTCGAAAAGAACGTATATATCGCCGCCGCGGCGTCGGCGGCGGGCAAGAACGAGGCGGAAGGTCCCCTCGGCTCCCGGTTCGACGTCGTCTCCGACGACGACCGCTTCGGTCAGGACACGTGGGAAAAGGCGGAGAGCGAGATGCAGCGTCTCGCTCTCGGGAGAGCGGCGGCGAAAGCGGGGCTCACCCCCGACGATATCGACGCCGTCTTCGCCGGCGACCTGCTCAACCAGTGCGTCGCCTCGAACTACGGTCTGCTCTCCTTCGGGATCCCGTTCTTCGGCCTTTACGGCGCGTGCTCGACGGCGGCGGAGGGACTTATCCTCTCCGCCCTCCTCTGCGGAGCGGGCGCGCGGCGGTGCGCGGCAGTCACTTCCTCCCATTTCTGTTCGGCGGAGAGACAGTTCCGCTTTCCGCTCGAATACGGCGGTCAGCGCACGCCGACCGCCCAGTGGACGGTCACGGCTGCGGGCGCGTTCATCCTTTCCGAGGAGAAGAGCGACGCCGTCGCCTCCGGCAGTCCGAAGGCGGTCCCGCGGATCGCCGCCGTTATGCCCGGGATCGTCACCGACCGCGGGATCGACGACCTCTCGAACATGGGCGCGGCGATGGCTCCCGCGGCGGCCGACACGCTGACGCGGTATTTCTCCGCCGGCGCCGATCCCGACGAATTCGACCTCATCGTCACGGGCGACCTCGGACGCGAGGGCTCCGAGATCCTCCGCGACCTTATCGCCTCGACCGGGCGCGATATAAGGAGGAATCACGTCGACTGCGGTCTTATGATCTACGACGTCGACGGCACGGACCGCCACGCGGGCGGCTCCGGATGCGGATGCTCCGCCGCGGTCATGGCGGCGGATATCCTCGAAAACGTCCGCGCGGGCGTCCTGAAGCGCGTCCTTTTCGTCGGGACGGGCGCGCTGATGAGTCCTCTCACCGTGAACCAGAAGGGAACGATCCCCGGGATCGCCCACCTCTGCGAAATCACCGGCGAGATAACGGAGGCGAAATGATGGAGTACCTGACAGCGTTCGCCGTCGGCGGCGCGTTCTGCGTCGCGGCGCAGATATTGATCGACAAAACGAAGCTCTCCCCCGGGCGCATCCTCGTGATCTACGTCGTCGCGGGAGTCGTCCTCGGAGCGGTCGGCGTCTACGGCCCGCTCGTCGACTTCGCGGGGGGCGGCGCGACCGTCCCGCTGACCGGTTTCGGTTACCTCATTTCGGAGGGCGTGAGAGAGGCGGTCGACTCGAAGGGAGCCGTCGGTATCCTGACCGGAGGCGTCGGAAAAACGGCGGGCGGGATCACCGCCGCGCTCTTCTTCGGCGCACTCGCGTCCCTCGTTTTCAAAAGCAAACCGAAACGGTAATTTGCACAATTCCGGCTTTTTAGTTTTGGTGATATTGAACAAATAAAACGCTCCCGGGAACGCCTTTCCGTGCACCCGGGAGAACTTTGTTTTTCGCCGTTTTTCCCCTTGACAGCAAGTATTTCCGACCGTATAATATCACGGTGGAAAACGAAAGGAGGGACGCTTATGAGGAGCGCTTACAGGTATCTTTACCGCGTCGATCTCGTCACCGGATCGGACGTCATCGAGTTCGCCCGCATCGCGGCGAGGTCGGAGGGAAACGTCTGGCTCGTCAACGGCGACAAGAGACTGAACGCGCGGAGCATTCTCGGCGTGTATCTCGCGAAGGCGGCGTGGCACGACGTTTACGTCGAAGCGGATTACGACTGCTATTTCGAGTTCAGAAAATTCATCGTCGAGTGATCCGACGCTTCAAAAAGTCCGGCGCGCGGCGTCTCATGCCGCGGGCCGTTTTATGTAGGGGCGCCCCCGCAGAGCGGAGACTCCCCGTCTTTTTTTATCCTTCGAATTCCGTATCCGCCTTTGCGAACGTGATGAACGATTCGGGGTCGACCGAAACGCCCGCCTGTCTCATCTCAAAATGAAGATGCGGTTCGTCCTCGCACTCGATCAGCGCGGTCCCGCCTATCGCGGCGATCGTCTGCCCCGCCGTCACGGAAACGCCCTTCACGATCCCCGCGGGGAGATCGGCGTTGAGATTACGGTAGATGCTCTCCGTCCCGTCCGCGTGGAGCAGGACGACCGTCTTCCCCATCATCGGGTCGTCGAAGATCTCCTCTATCTCCCCGTCCGCAACAGCGAAAACGGGATCGCCGACCGCCGCCGCGACGTCTACGCCCATATGCGTCCTGTAATCCTCCATCGTCGGCGAAAAGACCGGCGTTTTGTCGCTGAAAGCGTTATAAAGGACTCCGTTTACCGGAGAGACGAACGTAACGACGGCCGGCGTGAGCGACGTCGGCTCCTTCGCCGGCTCCGTTTCGCTCTCCCGCTCGCTTTCCGCTCCGGACGGCCGCCTCGTGATGATACCCGCCTCTTCTCTCTTCGTGTCCTTCGTCTGTTCCGGCTCGCCCGTGTCGACGCTCCCCGAGATCGGGGGACGGCCCGAAGAGCTCTTTTTGCCGATCCCCATCACCGCGGCGACCGCAAGCGCCGCGACAAGAAGGATAATAAAACAAAAGTACAGTATCCCTGCCTCTTTTTTCTTTCCTGATGATGCCATTGTTTTCTCCTCTTTTCTCTTTTCACTCATTTACGGTATCACACCGTTATTTTTGCCGTCTCGGGGGGCGATTATTCGCGCTCCCGCGAACTTGCTCTTGTTTCGGTGCGATTTATGTGATAAAATGAAGACAGGAGTCAACAAAGATAAGGAGAAAAAAATGATAAAGATAGAAAAAACGGAAGTAATGAACATGGAAGCCGCGATAAGAGGCGCGCGCAATCCCATGAACAGCTGGGACAGGAGCGATTCGTACACCGACAGCGAGGGCACGTTCATCGTCGGCGGCAGCGACCGCGAACTCGGCCACCGTCTCGCCGTTTCCGGCCCCGATCACAGAAAATTTCTCCGTCAGATCTTCGTCTCCGTCGATATCACCGCGCCGCTCTACTGGTGGAAGGAGTTCGACACGTATAAGGTCGGGACCGTCGCCAACTCGACGAGCACGATGCACAAGATCCACTCGAAGCCGTTCGACCGCGACGATTTCAGCCACGACCGGATGAGCGACGAGGCTCTCGCCTGCCTCGACAGCGTGATCTCATTCCTCGAGGCGAGGCGTCAGGAGTACGTCGAGACGAGGGAAAAAGCGTTTTGGGAGGATATCATCCAGACGCTTCCGACATCGTACAATCAGAAGCGGACGCTCTCGATGAACTACGAAAACCTCGTCAATATGTACTACGCGAGATACAACCACAAGCTCTCCGAATGGCACGAGTTCTGCGCGTGGATCGAGACGCTCCCGATGGCGCGCGAGTGGATCCTGATAAAAGAGCGCATCTACCCGCACGTCTGGGCTGACGCCCCGGCGAAAGAAGAAGACAAATAAAAAAAGAAGGGGCTGTCGCACTTAGCGCAGATCGAAAAAGCACGGGTTAAAAATCGAATAAAGCAAACAGAAATCCGTAGTTTTCATCTTTTTGAGGTGAAAATCCTACGGATTTTTCCATTTTATGTGCCGGGTCACGGAAGTTAC
>JAFSWB010000084.1 GCA_017444735.1 Clostridia bacterium
CTGAAAAAAAGAGTCGCCATGAGGCGGGAGGGTTGAGCGGACGTCGCCTTCGCTCCGTCCTTTACAAACCCCTCCCGCCTCCTAGCAACCTCCACCCTCCCACCGCGGTGAAATGTTTCTTTTGTTTAAGTCTCCTTCGCGCAATCAAGATAACAATAATCGTTCGTTTTTTTCGCTCGGCGAAAAACAAAGAGAAGTTTCTACGAAAAGCGATCGGTAACTCCTCGTAGATTTGTTCTGATACTTTTTTTCTAAAAAATGAAGTTTCCGACAGGGATGCCGGTATCTGAAAGTTAAAGAAAAAACATCTGAACAAATCCCCGACACCGGCTCGTCTCGCTTACGGCGATGAGGTGGAGATAAGATACGGTGAACGAAAAAACGAAGAAATTGATATTTCTTGATTGCGCGGAGGTGACAAAAAGAAAATGAGATTTTCCGCGCGAGTAGGGAGGGGAACGTCCTTGGGGAGGGAAGTTGGTGAAAAGGGCTCGCGGCTTCCTTAAAAGCCGGCGAGCCCTTGAACGGGTCCTTCCCTCCCCGGACGACTCTTTTTTACGTGAACGCTTTTTTCTCTAGAGAAAAAAGGGTTCATATCGGTAACGACCGCTGTCGGCACCCTTCGCCTCTCGAACGTCGTTTATGCGCTTCAACATGTACCCCCGTAATAATTTGCTTCGATAAACGCTTTTCCTCATAGAGAAAAAAGAGTGCAAAAGGTAAATATAATCAAAAAAGCCCGCAGGCTTTTTTTCCTTATAACTCCTATAAAAGAGAAAAGGGCTCGCGGTCGAACCATTTTTATTCTTGTTTATCACGGGTTTCGCGCTTCAACGCATAATGCGGTATCCTTTACAAAGGTAATATAATTTACAATTTGTTTACAATTAAAAATATTGTAAACATTTTAGCACTAATTTGTAAATTCAGCAAATTAATACTTGAATTTCGGTTCGTTCATTGACTTTGCACAGTATATTTGTTAAAATAATAAACTGCATTAGGTTCGCCCTTTTTGGGGAACGAGGCAGTTTTTTTGTGTTTTTTCATAAAAAACCGCCTGAAAAGAGGGTAAAATCGCCCGATTTTCATCCTCGCGCCCCCGGACGCGCCTTTTTGCCGCAAGTTTTAGAGTGAATGGAGTGTTAACTTGATGGTTAAGCCGAAGCAAATCGGAAAGAACGTCAGAATGAGTTTCTCGAAAACGGACGACGTTCTCGAGATCCCCAATCTACTTGAGATCCAGAAGGATTCCTACCGCTGGTTCCTCGACCGCGGTCTTATGGAAGTCCTCGAGGACGTCTCCCCGATCACGGATTACTCCGGTAACCTGATCATCGAATTCGTCGGATACTCTCTTGACTCCGCGCCGAAATATCCGGTCGAGGAGTGCAAGGAGCGCGTCGTCACGTACGCCGCCCCGCTGAGGGTCGACGTCCGTTTGTCGAACAAGCTCACCGGTGAGGTGAAGCAGTCTCCGATCTTCATGGGCGATTTCCCGATCATGACCGATAAGGGGACGTTCGTTATCAACGGTGCGGAGCGCGTCATCGTTTCTCAGATCGTGCGCTCGCCCGGTATGTACTACGATTCCACCGTCGACAAGACGGGTAAAAAGATCTATACGGCGACGGTCATCCCGTACCGCGGCGCGTGGCTTGAATACGAGACGGACTCCGCCGACGTGTTCTACGTCAGGATCGACAAGAACCGCAAGCTCCCCGTCACCGTCCTCATCAGAGCGCTCGGCGTCGAGACGCCGGAGCAGATCGAGGAGATGTTCGGCAGAGACGTCAAAATAACCGAGACTCTTGAGCGCGACCCGTGCGAGAAGCAGGCGATAGAGAACGGCTGCTCGATCCGCGACGAGGCGCTCAAGGAGATATATAAGAAGCTCCGTCCCGGCGAGCCCGCCATCGTCGAGTCCGCCGAGATCCTGATGGGCAACCTGTTCTTCGATCCGAAGCGTTACGATCTCGCCCCCGTCGGCCGTCACAAGTTCGACAAGAAGGTCGCGCTCGGCAGCAGGATCGTCGGTCACACTCTCGCCGCTCCCGCCGTCTCCCCGATCACGGGCGAGGTGCTCTTCGACAAGGGCGCCGTCCTGACCGCCGAGGACGCTATGGCGATCGAGCACGCGGGCGTCCGCGGCGTCACGCTGCTCATTGAAGGCGAACGCGAGGTCAAGGTGTTCTCCAACGGCGCCGTCGAACCGGAGTACGTCTTCGGGTACGATCTCAAGGAGGCGGGCGTCAAGGAACGCGCGCGCCTTGACGTTATGCTCGAGATCAGGGAGAAGTGCGGCGACGACCGCGAGGCGGTGATCGAGGAAGCGAAACGCAGGATAACGGAGCTGTGCCCGAAGCACATCACCGTCGAGGATATCCTCGCTTCGATCAACTACATCATCGCTCTTTCCCACGACGTCGGAACGACGGACGACATCGACCACCTCGGCAACAGAAGACTGAGATGCGTCGGCGAGCTGCTTCAGAACCAGCTCCGCATCGGTCTCGCCAGAATGGACAAGATCGTCAAGGAGAGGATGACCGTTCAGGACAACGAGTCGCTCTCTCCGCAGACCCTCATCAATATAAGACCGGTCGTCACGGCGATCCGCGAGTTCTTCGGCTCGTCCCCGCTGTCCCAGTTCATGGATCAGCACAACCCGCTCGCCGAACTGACGCACAAGAGAAGGATCTCCGCTCTCGGACCCGGCGGTCTGTCCCGTGACAGAGCGTCGTTCGAGGTCCGCGACGTCCACTACACTCACTACGGAAGGATGTGCCCGATCGAGACCCCCGAGGGACCGAACATCGGACTTATCTCCTATCTTTCGACATACGCCCGCATCTCCGAGTACGGCTTTATCGAGGCTCCGTACCGCAAGGTCGTTCACGAGACGATGAAGGACGGCACCGTCCGCCACAGAGTCACGACCGAGATCAAATATATGACGGCGGACGTCGAGGACAACTACGTCGTCGCGCAGGCGAACGAGCCGCTCGACGAGGATCACTGCTTCAAGAACAGAAAGGTCACCGCGAGAGACAAGGCGGAGATCGTTCAGGTCGACCCCGCGGGCGTCGACTATATGGACGTCTCTCCGAAGATGGTCGTCTCCGCCGCGACCGCGATGATCCCGTTCCTTGAAAACGACGACAACTCCCGCGCGCTCATGGGCTCGAACATGCAGAAGCAGGCTGTCCCGCTCCTCATGACCGAGGCTCCGATCGTCGGGACCGGCATGGAGTACAAGGTCGCCGTCGACTCCGGCGTCGTCGTGCTCGCGAAGCACGCCGGCACCGTCGAGACCGTGACCGCCGACCGCATCGTCATCGGGTGCGAGGACGGCACGACCGACACTTATGAGCTCATCAAGTTCAAGAGAAGTAATCAGGGCACCTGCGTCAACCAGAGACCGATCGTCGCCGAGGGCGAGGTCGTGAAGGAAGGACAGGTCATAGCCGACGGACCGTCGACCTCGGAAGGCGAGATCGCGCTCGGCAAAAACGCCCTCGTCGGCTTCATGACTTGGGAGGGCTACAACTACGAGGACGCCGTCCTCCTGAACGAGAGACTCGTCAGAGACGACGTGTACACCTCGATCCATATCGAAGAGTACTCTCACGAGGCGAGAGACACCAAGCTCGGACCGGAGGAGATAACCCGTGAGATCCCGAACGTCGGCGACGACGCTCTGAAGGACCTCGACGCGGACGGTATCGTCAGAAAAGGCACCGAGGTCCGCGCGGGCGACATCCTCGTCGGCAAGGTCACCCCGAAGGGAGAGACCGAGCTTACCGCGGAAGAGCGTCTTCTCCGCGCCATCTTCGGCGAGAAATCCCGCGAGGTCAGGGACACGTCCCTCAAGGTGCCTCACGGCGAAAACGGCATCGTCGTCGACGTGCAGATCTTCTCCCGCGAAAAGGGAGACGAGCTCTCGCCCGGCGTCAACAAGGTCGTCAGAGTATATATCGCTCAGAAGAGAAAGATCTCGGTCGGCGACAAGATGGCGGGCCGCCACGGAAACAAAGGCGTCGTGTCCCGCATCCTGCCCCCCGAGGATATGCCCTTCCTGCCCGACGGCACTCCGCTCGACATCGTTCTCAACCCGCTCGGCGTTCCGTCCCGAATGAACATCGGTCAGGTGCTTGAGGTCCACCTCGGCATCGCCGCCAAGAAGCTCGGATGGCACGTTATGACGCCCGTTTTCGACGGCGCGACGGAGCGCGACATCCTCAACTGTCTGAGAGACGCCGGACTCGACCGCGAGGCGCTTCCGGGCGAAAATCTCAACGGCAAGGATATATTCGAGCTTTCATACGATAAGGACGGCGCCCGCGTTCTTCGCCCGATAGAAGACGAGGAGAGAGCGGACGAGGCTCACATCGAAGAGCTCCGCCGCACCGGCGTCCTCCGCATCGTCGACGGAAAGACGATCCTTTACGACGGCAGGACCGGAGAGCCGTTCGACAACCCGGTCACCGTCGGCATCATGTACTATCTCAAACTGCATCATCTCGTGGACGACAAGATCCACGCGCGTTCAACGGGTCCCTACTCCCTCGTCACGCAGCAGCCTCTGGGCGGTAAAGCTCAGTTCGGCGGTCAGCGTTTCGGCGAGATGGAGGTCTGGGCGCTCGAGGCGTACGGCGCCGCTTACACCCTGCAGGAGATCCTGACGGTGAAGAGCGACGACGTGACCGGCCGTGTGAAGACGTACGAGGCGATCGTCAAGGGTCAGAACATCCCGACCCCCGGCATCCCCGAGTCGTTCAAGGTCCTCGTGAAGGAGCTCCAGTCTCTCGCGCTCGACATCAGAGTGCTCGGCGACGACGGCGAGGAGATCGAGATCTCTTCGATCGGAGACGACGAGTGGGAGCCGAGAAGACCGGATGACCGCGGCGCGGTGACCGCCGACGACGTCGGCGCGTCCGTCGCGACGAAGGACCTCTTCGAGTCATTCACGGATCAGGACTTCGACTCCGACGCGAAATCCGTGTCCGACGGCTTCGATTCCGACGAGCCCGACGACGACGGCGGCATCGGAGACGTTCTCGAGGAAGTATTCGAGAACGAGGAGTCGCTCGATCCTTACGGAATGGACGAGGACGAATTCTGACCGCGCGGCGGCACAGCTTCCGCCGAGAGAACACGCAAGGCTGAAATATATAAAGAGAAGGTACGAATAAACGATGAAACGAAACGTTTTCGATTCCATTAAAATAGGCCTGGCTTCTCCCGAGATGATCCGCAACTGGTCTCACGGGGAGGTCAAGAAGCCCGAAACGATAAATTACCGTACCCTTAAAGCGGAGCGCGACGGTCTTTTCTGCGAGCGCATCTTCGGTCCGACGAAGGACTGGGAGTGCCTGTGCGGGAAATACAAGCGCATAAGACATAAGGGAAAAATCTGCGAAAAGTGCGGCGTCGAGGTAACTCTGAAAAAGGTCAGACGCGAGAGGATGGGTCACATTGAGCTCGCGGCGCCCGTTTCGCACATCTGGTATTTCAAGGCGATCCCGTCGAGAATGGGACTCCTTCTCGACATCTCGCCGAGGCTTCTTGAAAAGGTGCTCTATTTCGCACAGTATATCGTAATCGATCCCGGCAATACTCCTCTTATGAAGTATCAGCTTCTGAAAGAGAGCGAGTACAGGGACCTCTACTCGAAATACGAGGACGACTTCCGCGTCGGCATGGGCGCCGAGGCGATCAAGGAACTGCTCGCGGAGATCGACGTCGAGAAGCTCTCCGAGGAGCTCCGCGAGGAGCTGAGCCGCGCTCAGGGACAGAGAAAGGTCCGCATTATCAAGCGGCTCGAGGTCGTCGAGGCGTTCAGAAAGTCCGGCAACCGTCCGGAGTGGATGATCCTCGAGGCGATCCCGGTCATCCCGCCGGAAATAAGACCGATGGTACAGCTCGACGGCGGACGGTTCGCGTCCTCCGACCTTAACGATCTTTACCGCAGGGTCATCAACAGAAACAACCGTCTGAGAAGACTCATGGAGCTTTCCGCTCCCGAGATCATTATCAGAAACGAGAAGCGTATGCTTCAGGAAGCCGTCGACGCCCTGATCGACAACGGCAGACGCGGCAAGCCCGTCACCGGCCCGTCGAACAGACCGCTCAAATCTCTCTCCGAGATGCTTCGCGGCAAGCAGGGACGCTTCCGTCAGAACCTGCTCGGAAAGCGCGTCGACTATTCCGGCCGTTCCGTTATCGTCGTCGGCCCGGATCTCAAGATCTATCAGTGCGGTCTTCCGAAGGAAATGGCGCTCGAGCTCTTCAAGCCGTTCGTTATGAAGCGGCTCGTCGAGACGGGCAACGCCGCCAATATCAAAGAGGCGAAGAAGAAGGTCGAGAGGATCAACCCCGACGTCTGGGACGCGCTCGAGACCGTCATCAAGAACCACCCGGTCCTTCTGAACCGCGCGCCGACCCTCCACCGTCTTTCGATCCAGGCGTTCGAGCCGATCCTCGTCGAGGGCAAGGCGATCAAGCTCCACCCGCTCGTCTGTAAGGCGTTCAACGCGGACTTTGACGGCGACCAGATGCCGGTTCACGTTCCGCTTTCGGCGGAGGCGCAGGCGGAGGCGCGTTTCCTGATGCTCTCCTCGGGCAACCTCCTGAAACCAGTCGACGGACGCGCCATCGCCGTTCCGTCCCAGGACATGGTGCTCGGCTCCTATTACCTGACCATCAACAAGTCCGGCGAACCCGGCGACACGGGAGATCCCGACCATCCGCGCTTCTTCCGCGACTTCGACGAAGCGGAAATGGCTTACGAAAACGGCGTCATCGGCATCCACACGCCCATCTGCGTGCGCATCAAAAAGATCATCAACGGCGAAGAAAAAGTCGGCCGCATCAACGCCACCTTCGGACGCCTGATCTTCAACCGCCATATTCCCCAGGATCTGGGCTACGTGGACCGTTCCGTACCCGGCAACGAGTTCAAGCTGGAGATCGACGCGGACACCTTCATCTCCGCCAAGAACCCCCTGGGCGGCGTGGGCTCCAAACAGCTGGGCGACATCATCGACCGCTGCATCCGGAACCACGGCTTCCCCACCGCCGCCGTCGTGCTGGACGAGATCAAGTCCATGGGCTACAAGTATTCCACCCGCGCTTCCATCTCCATTTCCGTGGCGGACATCACCGTTCCCCAGGAAAAGTACGACATCATCGCCAAGGCAGAGAAGAACGTGGACGTGATCCACAACAGCTTCATGCACGGTATGCTGACGGAAGAGGAGCGCTACAAGGCCGTCGTCAAGATGTGGAACGAAACCACGGACGCCGTCACCAGCGCCCTGACCGCCAACTTCAACGACTACAACCCCATCAAGATGATGTCCGACTCCGGCGCCCGCGGTTCCATGACCCAGATGCGCCAGCTGGCGGGCATGCGCGGCCTGATGTTCGCGACGAACGGCCGCACCATCGAGATCCCGATCAAATCCAATTTCCGCGAAGGTCTGTCCATCCTCGAATACTTCATGGCCGCGAAGGGCGCGCGCAAATCCCTGTCCGACACGGCGCTGAAGACCGCGGACTCCGGCTACCTGACCAGACGTCTGGTGGACGTGGCCCAGGACGTGATCATCCGCGAGGACGACTGCGGCTCCCGGGAAGGCATCTGGGTCTCCGCCATCACCGTGGACAACACGGAGGTGGAGCCTCTGAAGGACCGCCTCGTCGGACGCTACGTCATCGGGAACATCGTCCATCCGGAAACCGGCGAGATCCTCGTCGAAGACAACGAGGCCGTCACCGAAGCCCAGGCGAAGGCCATCGTGAAGGCCGGCATCAACCGGGTCCATATCCGCTCCGTCCTCCAGTGCCATTCCCACTACGGCGTCTGCGCGCACTGCTACGGCTACGACCTGGCCAACAACAAGCCGGTCAACGTGGGCGAATCCGTGGGCATCATCGCGGCTCAGTCCATCGGCGAGCCCGGCACGCAGCTCACCATGCGGACCTTCCACACCGGCGGCGTCGCGGCGGCCAACATCACCCAGGGTCTTCCGAGAGTCGAAGAGCTCTTCGAAGCCCGGAAGCCGAAGAAGACCGCTGTCGTGGCGGACGCGGCCGGCACCTGCTCCATCGCGGTGAAGAAGACGCACACCATCACCATCACGCCCGACGACGGAAGCGCGGATCTGTCCTACCAGATCCC
>JAFSWB010000085.1 GCA_017444735.1 Clostridia bacterium
CCGGAGGGCGACGCGACGCGCGAGCAGTTCGCCGCGATAATCGAGAGATACGACGGCTCGTTTGCGCTCAAATACAACGCGCCCGTCGTCCGTTCACACTACATCGAAAAGCCGTATCCGCTCGTCGAGGACGCCGATATCTACGTCTCGACTGACGGGAACGACGAAAACTCCGGCGCGTTCGACTCGCCTCTCGCCACGTTCGCGGGAGCGGTCGCGAAGGTACGCGAGGTAAAGGCGGCGAAGACCGAGGGCGATATCGTCGTCGCGTTCCGGGCGGGCGATTACGGGTCCCTTTCCGTTTCGCTCACCGCGGAGGACTCCGGCGCTGAGGATCAGCGTATCGTTTACTGCAAGTACGGCGACGGCGACGTCGTCTTCACGGACGGCTTCGACGTCGGACTGTCCGAATTCGAGCCCGTTTCCGAAGAAGAAAAGGCGCTGTTCCCGGCAAAAGCGGTCGATAAAATCAAAAAAGCGGATATTTCCGACAGACTGACGAGTTACGATCCGCGTACCCAGCTCGTGCTGAACGACGGGGGAAAACTGTTCCTCGCGCGCTATCCCAACGTCTTTCCGGACGGCACCGACGATCTGATCTTTTCCGCGGGGTACACTCCGGATAAGGATCATATCAGGATAACGACGCGGCTCTTCAAAAAAAAGATAGATAAATATCATAACGTAAACGACCTGATCCTTTACGGATATCTCACTACCGGGTGGTACAAGGACACGCTCGAAACGGCGGGTTACACCGTGGATCCGGAAAGCGGCGGGTACGATTTCCTCATCCCGCATCCGGAGACCGCGCGGATGGGTTATCTGCGCTTCCTTGAACTTGACGGGTTCGACAGCGCCGAATGGAACAAAACGGCGCTCGTGGGCGTCTCGGAGGAACTCGACAGCGCGACCGAATACTGGATCGACAGAGAGAACGGGGTAATGTACGCGTACGATCCCTCGTCCGATTATCATTTTACCGCGGGCGAGTCCCCGATGATAAAAATGAACGGCGCCGCTTATATCGATTTCAAAGGTCTTGCCCTCAGAAACTCAAACGACAAAGAGATCGACGGGAGATACTGCTCCCATATTTCGCTTTATCTCTGCGATTTCAGCGGATGCGCGGCGGAGACCATGGTTTGTTTCGACAGATCGGATAACGTGACTGCGACGGAGTGCGATTTTTCGCTCTGCGCGGGAGAGGCGATCATGGTCTCAGGAATGAAACCGGACCCCGCGGGAAGGAAATACTACATCGACAACGGGGTCAGGATCGAGAACAACCGGTTTGAGCTCACCGGACTTACGTGCGGGAACTACGCCGCCGCCAGCGTGGGCAGGATGTCGGGAGCCGTGATCGCCCACAATTATTTCAAGGACGGTCTGTGGGGCGGCGTCTGCTTTTCCGGCGCGTCGAACGTGACGATCGAGTACAACGTCTTCGATCACATGATGTGGAACGGGGACGATTTCGGAGCGGTCTACAACTGGGGGTATTTCGATTCCTGCGGAAACGTTATAAGGCACAACCTGTTCGTCGACATACGGGGCGGCACGAACGGCAGAATGGCGGTCTATCACGACGGAACGGTCGGCAACGAGGTTTACGGCAATCTTTTCTGGGAATGCGACACGCCCGTCGTCAACAACTATGTTTCGACGTTCAACACTTTCCGCGACAACGCCGTGATAACGAACGGCGCCGGATTTGACGGCGGGTTCGTCGTTTACAACACGGACACGACCGAGCTGACCGAGGCCGCGGCGGCGTCGGGCGATCTCGGATCCCTGACGGAAAACGACGTCTATCAGACCTGGATCTCGATCTTCCGCGGATTCGACGCTCTTCCGGATGCGAAGGCGGCGCTCACGGCGAGCGAACGATGGGCGGGATTCTTCGACAAGAAGACCGATCTCGGCGACGTTCTCGATCCCGGATTCTGCCTGTACAATTCGCTCACCGAGACGGGAAACAGGATCATAAGCCCGACCGGAGCCGTGCAGGAGTTCTCCGATCTGTTGAAGAAATATTCCGTTATCGAAGACAACGTCGGGATCACGACGGATCAAAACCCGCTTTTCGTCAATCCGTCGCGCGGCGATTACCGCGTAAAGGACGGCGCCGGTTTCCCGGATATACATTTTGAAGAAATAGGTCGTTATTGACTGACGCGGAATCTCTTATTTGAAAGTGACGGGAGAAATTGAAAATGAAAAAAATCGTATCTTTTATTATCGCGCTTGTTATGCTCGCCTCGTGCGTCACGGTCGCGACGGCGGCGAAAACGGGCTTTTCCGACGTCGCGGAGGACCGTTGGAGCGCGGCGTCGATAAAATACGCCGTTGAAAACGGCTATATGAAGGGCGTCGGCGGGGACAGATTCGATCCCGAGGGAAGCCTCACCCGCGCGATGGTCGCCACCGTCCTGTGGCGGCGCGAGGGAGAGCCCGCCCCGACCGCGCCGAGCGGCTTTTCCGACGTTCCGGCGGGACAGTGGTATACCGACGCCGTGGCGTGGGCTAAAGAGACAGGCGTAGTTAAAGGAATTACGGAAAAAACCTTCGAGCCGGACGGCAAGATCACAAGAGAACAACTCGCGACGATGCTGTTCCGTTTCTCGTCCTCCGCGCCGGTGTCGGTCCCCGAACGCGCGGACCTCACGCCGTTTTCGGACGATGAGAAAGTCAGCGATTGGGCGAACGAGCCGCTCGGATGGGCGGTCGAGGCCGGTCTTATCAAAGGCACGGACGGGAACCGTCTCGCGCCGGAGGGGAACGCGACGCGCGAGCAGTTCGCCGCGATAATAGAGCGGTACGACGGGTCGTTCAAGCTCGTATATAACGAACCTCTCCTTTTCTCGCATTACACGGAGCCCGACTATCCGCTCGTCGACGACGCGGACTTTTACGTTTCGACGGCGGGAGACGATAACGCCGACGGTTCGTTCGAGCATCCGTTCAGGACGTGGGAGCGCGCCCGCGACGCGGTGCGCGCGCTCGACAAGACGGGGCGGGACGGTATCACCGTCGCGTTCATGACGGGCGAGTACGGCCCGCTTTCAGTCGAGCTGACCGCCGAGGACTCCGGTACGCCGGAGTGCCCGATCACATACTGTAAATACGGCGACGGAGACGTCGTGTTCGACAACGGCCTGACGGTCGGGAAAGACGATTTCACCGACCTTTCGAACGAGGAAAAAACGCTCTTTTCGTCCCGCGCCGCCGACAAAATCAAAAAGTTTGACGTTTCGGGACGCCTCGACGATTTCGCCGTCACCGATCTCGTTCTCTCCGAGGACGGAGAGATGACCGTCGCCAGATATCCGAACAAATTCCGCGACGGGACGGACTGCCTTCTTCAGGGCGGCCACACAGTCGACGAGAGCCATATCCGCGTATACAACAGGCTGCTCCGCAACCGTATTCTGAAATACGGGTCGGTCGAGGGCCTATATCTCTACGGCTTCATCACTCTCGGATGGTACAAGGACTATATCGAGACCGACGGGATGTATATCGACCCGGAGACGGGAGACCCCGTATTCAATATCGTTAATATTGAAAACACGAGAGGCGGGAACCTGAGATTCGGAGAGGGCTTCGAGACCGATTATTACCGGATGGCGGTGATCAACGTGCCGGAGGAGCTCGACTTCGCGGGTGAATTCATCCTCTCGCGCGACAAAAACACGCTTTACGTATACGACCCGCAGGGCGACGTCGTTTTCGTCGGCGGCGGGGATATGATCGCGATGGATCACGCCGACTTCATCTCCTTCGTCGGCCTGACGCTGAAGAACTCGAACGGCAGGATGATAACGGCGTCCGCCTCGCACGACGTCACGGTTGACCGGTGCGCGGTCTCCGGCTCCGCCTCCCCGTCCGCCGTGTATTTCTCACGGTGTGACGAGGGACGGCCGTTCAATATTACGGTGAAGAACAGCGATTTCTCATTTACCGCCTCATACGCGGTCGACGTCGAGATGTTCGAGTCCGGTTCGGGCCGTCACGAGGGGAAGCGGGTCGGCGAGCTCCTCGACACCGCCGGCGGGGTCCTGATCGACAACAACCGGTTTTACAAAACGTCTCTCGTTATCGGCAACACGGGCGCCGTCGGGGTGGACGCGGTCGGACCGGTGGTGACGCACAACCTGTTCAGCAAATGCTACTGGTGCGGTCTCGACTACAGCGGCACGATCAACCTGCTCGCCGCGTATAACGTGTTCGATAACGTCTGCTATAACGGCGAGGACACCGGCGCGCTGAATACGTGGTGCTCGACCGATTACTGCGGGAACGTGGTCAGGAACAACCTCTTCGTCGGCGTCAGGTTCTTCGGCCTGTATCTTGACGACGTCGTCGGGACGAGAGTCGAGTCGAACGTCTTTTTCGATATGTCTGTCACGACGTCGATGAACAACGGGATCAGCAAATACAACACCTTCTGCAACAACGTGATCGTCAACGCCGGGAATGATACGGGAATGGGGTGCGATTACCGGACCGGCGGGACCGAGGCGGTCCTCAACGCCATGGACGGAAACGACGACCCGTCCGTTCTGACGTCGGTCGGCGATTGGGGCAGATGGAAGAGCACGCTCGATTATTACTACGAGCATCCCGACGTCATGGCGCGTCTTTCCGAGATGTGGCCGGGGTATTTCGATATCACGCTCGACGTCACGCGTTGGCGCGAGCCGGAATACTGCTCCAACAACTCGCTCGTCATCACCGGGAACAGGGAGATAAACCTGACGGGGGCGGAGCGCGAATACAGCGATATGATAAGGCTCCACTCGGTGATCGAGGACAATCTGTATTACGCGAGCGACGAAAACCCGCTCTTCGTAAATCCGACGAGGGGCGACTACCGCCTGAAGAGCGGCGTCGCCTTCCCCGACGTGGAATTTGAAAAGATAGGGAGGTATTGAGTATTGAAAAGATCGGAGATCAACGCGATAATGCGCGACGCCCTGCGTCTGTTCGGCGAGTACAGGATCAGCCTGCCGCCGTTCCTGCTCCGCTCCCCGGAGGAGTGGAGAGAGAAGGGGACCGAGTGCGACGAGATCAGGGACAATATGCTCGGATGGGACATCACCGATTTCGGATCGGGCGACTGGGAAAAGGTCGGCCTGTTCCTCATAACTCTCCGCAACGGAAATCAGAAGAACAGGGAGAAATACCCGAAGCCTTACGCCGAGAAGCTCATGATCGTGAGAGAGGGGCAGGTCACCCCGATGCATTTCCACTGGTATAAGACCGAGGATATAATCAATCACGGCGGCGGGAACCTGATGATCGAGATCTACGGGTCGGACGAAGACGAGGGGCTGTCGCGCGACGACGTCGAGATCGTCATGGACGGCGAGCGCCGCCGCTTCCCCGCGGGTCATATCGTCAGACTGACTCCCGGGGAGAGCATCACGTTCACGAAGGGGATATACCACCGCTTCTGGGGCGAGGAGGGCAAAGGGACCGTCATCGTCAGAGAAGTGTCGATGTGCAACGACGACAACACCGACAACCGTTTTCTCGAGCCGACGGGGCGCTTCCCGGAGATAGAGGAAGACGAGCCGCCGCTCTACCCGCTTTGCAGCGAATACGGAAAATATGAGAAATAAGGGCATCTGCGTCGCGGGGAACCTCATCGTCGACTTGACGTACCCGATCGCCGGATGGCCCGCGGAGGGCGAGCTGACGACGATCACCGGAGGCGCGGTCCGCACGGTCGGAGGCGCGGTCGTGAACTGCGCCGTCGACCTCGCCGTGATGGACGGCTCCGTTCCCGTCAAAGCGCTCGGCGTCGTCGGAGACGACGAGGCGGGAGATTTTCTTCTCGACCGGCTGAAAAGATATCCGTCGATCGACGTCGGCATGATCCGCAGAGAGGGGGAGACGTCCTTTACCGTCGTAATGAGCGACGACGGGACGAAAACGAGGACGTTTTTCCAGTACAGAGGCGCGGGCGCTCTTCTGACCCCCGACTCTTTCGACTGGGACCGGATATCGTGCGATATCCTCCACGTCGGATATATCCTTCTCCTCGACGGGCTCGACGCCCCCGACCCGGAATACGGCACGGGGATGGCGAGAGTCCTGCGGGAAGCGAGGGCGCGGGGGATCATGACGTCCGTCGACGTCGTGACCGAGACGGGAGACCGGATGGCGCGGCTCGTTCCGCCGGCGCTCCGCTATGCTGATCTCTGCGTGATAAACGAGCTCGAGGCGGCGGGCGTCACGGGGGTCCCTTTGAGAGGGAAGGACGGGTACCTGCTCGAAAATAATATGAGGGACGCGCTTGAAGCCCTGAAGCGGTTCGGCGTGTCGAAGTGGGCCGTTATCCACTCGCCCGAGGGCGCGTGGGGGCTCGACGATAGGGAAGAGCTCCGGCGCGTCGCGAGCGTTCCGATGGAGAAAGGGTCGATAAAGGGAACGGTCGGCGCGGGGGACGCCTTCTGCTCCGGTATCCTCTACGGAGCGTACCGCGAATGGGACCTCGGGGAGTCCATGCGTCTCGCGGTGCGAGCCGCCGCGGCGACGCTCACCGAAAAAGGCGCGACCGAGGGGATAAAACCGATATCCGAGTTGTTGACTTTTTAACAAAAAAACGCGCGCTTCACTCCGAAGCGCGCGTTTTTGATTTACGGTCTCAATAGCGGCCGATCTGTTCGGTCGGTATCCCGGGGAAGTCCGCGTCCGCGCGGAGGCGGTAGTCTCCGAGAGTCGGATTGACGAAGAACGGATTCTCATTCGTGGTATAGATCGGCGTTTCGTCTATCCTCGTCGCAAAGCGGACCGGCTGCTCTTCGAGAACGACGGGATCGTTCCCGTCGAGCGATTCCGGGGTCGTTATGATCGCGTTGCCGAACAGCTCGTTGTAGGAAGGATTGAAGGGACAGTCGGGATCGTCTATGGGAAGGGGTTCGTTGATGTCGTATACCAGCTTTGAGAGGAGCGGGAAGCGCTCCGCCCAGATCCCGCTTCTGAACGGAACGAGCTCGAGGATCATAATGTTCTCGTTCCATCCGGTCGGCTTTGTGAAATCGTCTGTCTCGGATTTGAGCCAGTCGTAGTTGTTCTGTCCGAAGAGGATCTCGCACTTCTTCGACGTGCGCGGATTTATCATGAGGTTGTCGTGGATCCTGTTCTCGCGGCCGCAGCTCATGAACACGCTGTGAGAGGCGGTGTTGTAAAAGATGTTGCCGTAGACGTCCTGACCGGACATACAGTCGTCGAGGTAAAGACCGAGCGAAGAGTGATTTTCCTCGGGCGTGCCGACGTCGCAGATGAGATTGTACCTGATGACGGTGCCGTGGCCCGCCATATTGCGTCCTCCGTAGATCGCGCCGGAGTCGGAAGACTGCTTCACGACGTTATGGATGTAGTTGTACTCTATCGTTATATCGTTGCTCGCCCAGATGTATTCGCTGTAAAAGATACCGATATTGCTTGAGTTGCAGATCTCGTTGTGAGCGACTCTGATGCCGCATCCCCAGACGTAGACCGCCGGCATCCCCGTCTTGTCGACCGTTCCGAACCGGTCGAACAGGCAGTTCTCGATCACCGACTCGCCGGGGGTGAGCGTCTCTCTGTCGCCGGAGTGCAGATCGATGGCGCGGGCGCCTATATCGTAGAACTCGCAGCCGCAGACGGTCAGGTGATCGCCGTAAATGTAGATCCCGTATCCCCGGATATTGTGGAATTTGCAGGCGTTGAATTCGATATAGTCGCAGTCGTTCGCTTCCACGGCGCGCCCTGTGCCGAAGCAGAATTCAAGCCCCGCGAACGTGATATGATCCGCGCCGTTCATCGTGATCATCTGCCCGGTGACGGCGATCGTGTAATCCTCGGACGGATCGAGAACGTAAAGGTAACCCGTGTTGCGGTCGATGTAGTATTCGTCGTCGCAGTCGAGCTCGTCCGGGATGTTGTAGAAGTACCAGTACGGGGGCGGCGTGTTGTCCTCTTGCTTGTGGATGCCGTAATGATTGACGTCAGGCGTGATGTAGCCGGTTTCGGGATCGTAGAATTTGATCTTCCCGTCGGACACGGACCAGTCGTGCCTGTAATATCCGAGCATATACATATCGTCGATGTTGTGGTATTTGTTCAGTCTCTTGACGAGGACCGGCATGAGGATCATGCTGTTTTCTTCCTCGATTATCTCGCTCCAGTAATCGACGAACTGATCGTTGCCGCTCGGGAGCTTGTTGGGCCAGCGGGCGCGGTCGAGACGCGTCCGTCCGGCGAACAGAGCGTTATCCGCCGTCAGTGAGGAGGGGTCCGCGCCGTATTCCTCAATATTGATCTTTTTCACTCTGTCGACGCACTTTGCGGGGAACATCTCGCGCTCGCCCGCGTCGATATCGGTGAATCCCCCGAGGGGAAGCGTGACGCCCGCGCTGAATACGACGTCGCCGTCTCCGTATTTGCAGTATGTGACCGGGCACTCGGCGGTGCCGGAGTCCTCCGCGGTGAAGGTGAGGTTCACGGGCGCCCGGTACACGCCCGCCATGAACGCGACTTTGACGCCGTCCCGCCCTGTCTTGTCGAGCGCGCGGACCGCGTCGCGGGCGCGCTCCCACGTCCTGAACGGGTGATCGAAGGAGCCGTCCGCCGAGTCGTCGCCGTTCACGCTGACGTAAAAGTCGGCGTTCCCGACGAGCGGATATTCGGGCTCGGTGTAGTGGGAGCGAACGACGGGCGTGTTGTATTTGAGCGTAAACGATCCGTCGTAACGCTCGATTATCGCGGCGAACTGCTCGCGCGTCGCGTCGCCGTCGGGGGCGAGACGGTTTCCGTCCGTGCCCTTGATAAGACCGGCTTCGACCGCCCATTCGAGCGGTTCGTTCGCCCATTCGCTGACTTTTTCATCGTCCGAAAACGGCGTGAGGTCCGCTCTTTCGGGAACGGACACCGGCGCGGAGGACGAGAAGCGGAACAGCATCGTCGCGAGCTGCTCTCTGGTGATCTTGCCGTCCGGCTCGAACGTCTTGTCGGTGATCCCCTTGACGACGCCGGTTTCCTTCGCCCACGCTACGGCGTCCGTGTACCACTCGCCCGCCGGGACGTCGGAAAATCCGCTCGCCGCGGTCGGCGCGGGGCTGCCCTCGCGCCGCCACAGGACGGTGGCGACCATCGCGCGGGTGAGCGACCCTTCGGGATCGAACTTGTCCCCGCCGACGCCCTTCATATAGCCCTTGCCGACGGCGTATCTGATCGACGCCGCGCTCCAGCGGCTCTCTTCGACGTCGGAAAAGCCCGTTTTCGCCGCCGCGGCGACCGTGACGCACGACGCGATCATCAAAAGTGCGAAAACAATGGAAAGAAAACGTTTCATAATGGAATTCCTCCCGCTCTTTTTTTGTTGAAATCATTATATCAAATGAAAGAGGATAATTCAACAATATCATTCCGAAAAACGGCGCGGAGGGGCGCTTCATTTTTACGGCCGTTTTTTTGCTTGTTGACCCTGACGGTCGAACGTGGTAAAATCATAAAACGACGAGAGGGGAGATTAATAACATGAAACTCAACGGACTTTTCCGGGACGGCGCGGTCATAGCCGCGGACGAACCGCTTTACGTATTCGGGACGGGGGACGGTCACGTCCGCGTCGAATTTCTCGGACGCGCCGCCGAGGCCGACTCCGAGGACGGGGAGTGGATCGTCACGCTTCCTCCGACGGAGCCGGGCGGACCTTTTACGATGGACGTCATTTTCCCGGACGAACGGGTGACGGTCCGCGATCTTTACGCGGGACGCGTCTACCTCGTCGCGGGTCAGTCGAACGCCGAGTTCCGCCTTTCCGAGTCGAACACGCCGCCCGATGAATACGAAGACGACCCGCTCCTCAGAAACTATTTCGTCGACCGCCCGTGGGGCGAGGGCGATCCGCTTTCAAGCGAAAACGGGTGGTATCGCGCGAAGGCGGACGAGGTAGGCGACTGGACGGCGATAGGGTATCTCACGGGACGGCGGATCAGGCGCGCGGTCGGCGGGGCGGTCGGGATCGTCTCGTGCTATCAGGGCGCGTCGGTGATAGAGGCGTGGCTTCCCGAGAAGGACGCGAAAGAGTTCCGCCTTTCCGACGAAGACCTTTACGAGGATCACACGCTCGATCTTTTCGCCTCGTTCAATCAGGACGGGAAGATATACCGCGAAATGCTGTCGGGCGTGTCGAAGTTTTCTTTTACCGGCGTCGTCTGGTATCAGGGGGAGAGCGATTCGACCGTCCCCGAGGCGAATATCTACGACAGGGAGCTCGCCCGGTTTATCGAAACGGTGCGGCGTGACGGCAAAAACGACCGTCTTCCTTTCGCCGTCGTTCAGATAGCCGACGCCGACTACCGCAAGACGTTCGATCCCGACGGATGGATCGGGATACAGAAGGCGCAGGAGAGGGCGGCGCGCGACGTCCCGCGCGTCTCGCTCGTCGTCTCGCGCGATATAAGCGAGACGGTCAACCTGCACCCCGTCACGAAAACGCTTCTCTGCGACAGGATCGCCGGGGCGCTCGTCGCGTTTGAAAAATGAAAAATGCCGGATGAGACAGGACCGTTTCCGATCTCATCCGGCATTTTATATCCCCATTTTTCTTTTCAGATCCCCGAGCGATTTGTCGTACTGCGCGCGGGAGATCGCGCCGCGGGAGAGGAACGCGTCGAGCGTTTCCTTCTGCTTTCTGAAAAGAAGGGCTTTTTTCTCTCCGGGAGCGAGCCCCTCGGGGATGACGTCCGTTATTTTTACGTCCGTAAAGATCGCCTTCTTTCAGAGCTCGATATCCGCGACGACGGCGTAGTGGTCGGACTGCGGGAAGTTCCCGTCGCATTCCTTTTCGACCGAATAACGCGCCGCGCGGGCGTCTTTCAGGAGGATATAGTCGATCGAAGCGTCCGCGGGCGAGCCGAATTCGCTCATATGCGTGTTCGTCTCGCACGTGACGGGGGCGGAGAGCCGCGCGTCGGTCATCTTTTCCCGGAGCGTTTCTATCGCTTCGGAATACGAGACGTCGTTCATGTCTCCGGTGAGGACGGCGGGCAGTCCCGCTCCTTTGTCCCCGATAAAGTCGGCAATGATGCGCGCGCCGAGGATACGCGCTCTTTCCGACTTGCAGTCAAGGTGAGTGTTTATGAAGAGAAGACGGCGACCGTCTTCTTTTCTTTCGAAGATCCCCCAGCAGGCGATCCTGAGATACGCCGACCCCTTGGCGCGCGATTCTTTCTCGGGAGTCTCGGAGAGCCAGAAACGGCCGGACTCGACGAGGTCGAACCGATCGCGTCTGTAATAGATCGGCGTTCCCTCGTGATCGAGCTTCCCGCGAAACGCGAAAACGGTCCCGAATCCGGGCAGATCTTCCTCAAAGTACGCTTTCCAGCGGTCGGTCACTTCCTGAGCGCCGATAAAATCGGGGTCGAGACGGGAGAACAGGCGCTTCATCCTCTCGCGCCGCTCTTCGAATTCCCCTCCTTTTGTTTTCCAACACATCGCGTTCTGACTTACTGCTCTGATGATCATTCGGCACCTCCGGAGTATTTCTGTCCGATATTATACACCCGGGAAAACAAAGATTCAACCTCCTTTTTTGTTGATTATTCCTCACGGGTTTGATATAATTGATTCAATAAAGCTGTTTATAAGGAGTAAAAAAAATGTTATGAAAAAGATCGCGTCTTTATTCTTCGCCGTCCTTATGTTCGCGTCGTGCGTCACGGTCGCGGTCGGTGCGGCGGAAGGGTTCGCCGACGTCGCGGAGGACCGCTGGAGCGCGGCTTCGATAAAATACGCCGTCAAAAACGGCTATATGAAGGGCGTCGGGGGCGACAGATTCGACCCCGAGGGGTCTCTCACCCGCGCGATGGTCGCGACCGTCCTGTGGCGGCGCGAGGGCGAGCCCGCCCCGACCACGCCGAGCGGCTTTTCCGACATCCCGGCGGGCGAGTGGTACGCGGACGCCGTCGCGTGGGCGAAGGAAACGGGCGTCGTGAAGGGTATCACCGACAAGACGTTCGAGCCGGACGGTCTCATAACACGCGAACAGCTCGCGACGATGCTTTTCCGATTTTCGTCCTCCGCTCCCGTGTCCGTTCCCGAAAGAGCGGATCTCACGCCTTTTTCCGATGACGAAAAAGTCAGCGAATGGGCGTCGGAGCCGCTCGGATGGGCGGTGGAAGCCGGTCTTATCAAAGGCACGGACGGAAACCGTCTCGCCCCCGAGGGCGACGCGACGCGCGAACAGTTCGCCGCGATAATCGAGCGGTACGACGGCGCGTTCCGGCTCGAATACAACAATCCGGTCGTCCGTTCCCACTATACCGAAAAGCCGTATCCCCTCGTCACGGACGCCGATATCTACGTCTCGACCGACGGGAACGACGAAAATCCCGGCGCGTTCGACTCGCCTCTCGCCACGTTCGCGGGAGCGGTAGCGAAGGTGCGCGAGGTAAAGGCGGCGAAGGCGGAGGGCGATATCGTCGTCGCCTTCCGGGCGGGCGACTACCGTCTCGACGGCTTGACGCTGACCGCGGAGGATTCCGGAGACGAAGGGCGGAGGATCGTTTACTGCGCTTACGGCGACGGACCGGTCAATATGACCGCCGGAGTGAGGGTCTACCGGAACGAGCTCGAAGAGCTGAACGACGACGACAGGACTCTTTTCAGGGAAAAAGCGTGGGATCACGTAATGAAGATCGACCTGTCGGACAAGGTCGCGGACGGGGAACTGTCAAGATCGAGCGAGGCGTTTACCGGAGATTACGGCAGACTTGACGCCGCCCGTTATCCGAACCGCAATCCCCGCGGCGAGGAAGTCTACCTCGAACGGATCGCCGAAAGCGTCAGATCAGGACAGATGAAGATCTCTCACATGACGAGCCGTTTCAGAGGTTATCACACGTGGGACGGCGCAGTTATCATCGGATGCGTCGGCGACGAATACTGGAAGACGGTCTTTCCGGTGACGGATTTCGACCCGGAGACCGGTATAATCTCATATAAGATCATCGGACCGCAGTACGGTCTCGAGCCGTACGCGAGAAGCGTCTATTTCCTCAATATATCGGAGGAGCTTGACTTCGCGCACGAGTATTACATCGACCCCGAGCGGAAGGCGCTGTATCTCTACGATCCCGACAGCGAGTCGTACTCGGTCAGCGTCGGGGAGCATTTCGCCGTCGTCGACGGCGCGGACCGTCTGACGTTCCGCGGACTCGATTTCAGCGGATGTACAGGCGACGGCTTCGTCATCAACGCCGACGGGATCGTCTTCGACCGCTGTTCCGTCACCGGTATCGGCGGCAGGTACGGTCTCAAGGTCTCGGGGGTGGATTTCCGTATGCAGGACAGCGAATTCGCGTACACCGCCGGGTGCGGGATGTGGTTCGACTCGAACCGCGACGTGAACGACCTCGTACCGACCGGACCGTATATAGACAACTGTCTTATTCATCACGCGGGGCAGAAATGGAAGAATCTCCAAAATCCCGGTATCCGTATAAAGCGGGCGGTCGGCGCCGTGGTCTCGCACTGCGAGATCTACAATACCCCGAGCGCCGCGATCTCCTTCGGATACGTTGCGGAGGGAGGCGAGGAGAGAGCCATAGAGTGTATTTTCGAGTATAATTATCTCCACGACGTGGCGAACGATCTTGACGATATGGGCGCCGTCTACACCGGGCGCAGCTTCGTGAACCGCGACAACGAATTCCGTTACAACGTGATAGCCGGGACGTCGGACAGTCATACGTCCTTCGGACTTTACCTCGACGACGGCGTGGCGGCTCAGAAAGCATACGGGAACATATTCTACGACTGCGGCACGCTCGGATTTGTCAACTCGGGCGGTCAGTACGCGGACCTTCACGACAACGTATGCGTCCGCACGTCGCCCTTGTGGGGAGAACCGACGAACGCTATGGCGGCGACGGCAAAATATTACTACTGGGTGTACGACGAGGACAGCGAGCACCCGACGGCGTGGAACTCCGGCAATTTCAGAATACTTTACAACACTCTGAAGAAGCGGCCCGCGCCGGGAGACGAGTATTACGGGCTGTGGCTCGAAAGATGGCCCGAGCTTTACGAGGTTCTCGAGGATTACGACGACGTGGAAAATCCGAACTGCCCGGCGTCTCCGGGATTCTGTTCCGTTTACAACAATTACGCGATAGGGTACTGTCACAACGTTATCGACGAGCCGGTGGAGAGATTCGCGGTGAAGTTCGGCAACAACAGCGAGTTCACGATCGACGAAAACCCGATCTTCGTCAACCCGACGACCGGCGACTACCGCATACGCGAGGGCGTCGATTTCCCGGATATACATTTTGAGGAAGTCGGACGTTATTGACCGACGCGGAATTATTTATCTGAAAGTGACGGGAGGAATTGAAAATGAAAAAAATCGCATCTTTTATTACGGCGCTCGTTATGCTCGCGTCGTGCGTCACGGTCGCGACGGCGGCGAAAACGGGCTTTTCCGACGTCGCGGAGGACCGCTGGAGCGCGGCGTCGATAAAATACGCCGTTGAAAACAGCTATATGAAAGGCGTCGGGGGAGATAAATTCGATCCCGAGGGGTCTCTGACCCGCGCCATGGTCGCCACCGTCCTGTGGCGGCGCGAGGGCGAGCCGAAACCGACCGCGCCGAGCGGATTTTCCGACGTCCCGGCGGACGAGTGGTACACTGACGCCGTCGCGTGGGCTAAAGAGACCGGCGTAGTTAAAGGAATTACGGATAAAACCTTTGAGCCGGACGGTCTCATCACCCGCGAACAGCTCGCGACAATGCTGTTCCGCTTCTCGTCCTCCGCTCCCGTGTCCGTGCCGGAGCGCGCGGATCTGACGCCGTTTTCGGACGACGAAAAAGTGTCGGGCTGGGCGAACGAGCCGCTCGAATGGGCTGTTGAAGCGGGTCTCATCAAAGGCACGGACGGCAACCGTCTCGCCCCGGAGGGCGACGCGACCCGCGAGCAGTTCGCCGCGATAATCGAGCGGTACGACGGCTCCTTCAAGCTCGCGTATAACGAACCCGTTCTGCTTTCTCATTACACCGAGCCGGAATATCCGCTCGTCGGCGACGCCGACTTCTACGTCAGCGTGAACGGCGACGACTCGGCGGACGGCTCGCTTGCTCACCCGTTCAGAACGTGGGAGCGCGCCCGCGACGCGGTCCGGACGCTCGATAAAACCGGACGGAACAGGATAAAAGTCGCCTTTATGGCGGGCGATTACGGCCCGCTCGACCTCACGCTGACCGAGGAGGACTCCGGCACGCCGGAGTGTCCGATCACCTACTGCAAATACGGCGACGGCGACGTCGTCTTCGATAACGGATTCAACTTCACCTCGGACTCGTTCGTTCCGATCGACGAGAGCGAAAGAGCGTGGTTCCCCGCCAAGGCGGCGGACAAGATCAAAAAAACCGATATGTCTTCCGTTATCGCGCACGGCACGTACGATCTGTCATATTACGTTTTCTCCGACGATTCGCTTTGCACCGTCGCACGTTTCCCGAACAAATACCCCGACGGAACGGACCAGTTGTTCCCCGCGTCCGGTTATGCAACGGACAACAATCATATTAAGATCATCAACTCGGTGTTTCTGGGCCGCATAAAAAAATACCATACGCTCGAGGGATTCAAGCTGTACGGATATCTGACGACGGGATGGTATCAGGACACGCTTTCCGTCGGCGGATTCGACGTGGAGACGGGCGAGTGCTACATCACCGATCCCGAAAAAGCGAGGATGGGCAATCTGCGCGCGGGAGAATTCTACTGGCCCGACCACTTTGCCGCCGCGCTGATGAACGTAACGGAAGAGCTTGACGCGGCGGGCGAGTATTTCGTCGATCCCGCGACGTCGGTGATGTACGTTTACGATCCGCAGGGCAACTACCATATCACGGTGAAGGACCGTATGATAACGGCAAATCACGCCGACAATATCACCCTCCGCGGTCTGTGCTTCACGAACGCGAAGGACAGAGTCCTTGACTGTTACTGCTGTCACGATATGACGATCGACCTCTGCCGGTTCTCCTGCATCGGCGGTATGTACGGGATATATTTCGAAGCGCACGACCCCGACCGTGATTTCAACTTTACGCTCACCCGGAGCGAGTTCGATCTCGCGATGGACTGCTTCCTCGGGATCTTCGGAAAATCGACGTCCGAACGGGTCGGCTACGCGTCGCACATGAACGCGCTGATCGACAACAACTCGTTCACGAATTACAACCTCTATCTCAACGAGGAATCGGCGATGTATATCTCCCACTGCGACGACGTCGTGATCTCTCACAACGAATTCGTAAACGGCGGACGCGGCGCGATCTTCTACGGCGGGAGCCAGAACGTCGTAATGGAATATAACTACGCGGCGAACCAGATGAAAAACGCCGCGGACGGCGGCGTCTTCTGCACGTGGAACGATCTTTTCCACCGCGGGAATATCGTCCGGTACAATATCATCGGTCCGGTCTCGAATATCGGCGTCGGCGGCTTCGGTCTGTACCTCGACGACTGGGACACCGGGACGGAGATTTACTCCAATCTGTTTTACGCCTGCGACGGCTCCGCCGTCGTCGTCCACGAGGGGCGCGACAACGTGATGCGCGACAACGCCGTCGTCAATCCCGGCGGAGGCGCCGCGGACTTCCACGTCACGGTCTCCGGCGTGTACGGCAAAGACGGGACTCCGGGCGTTCTCTCCGATAACGACTGGAACGTCCTGAACAGCTGGAAATCCGTCTTTGAAAGATATGAAGGCAACCCCGCGCTGAAAGAAAACGCGATGGCGCAGTGGCCGGAGATCTTCGAGCTGACGACCGACCCGGAACGCTGGGACGACCCTCTGTTCGTCCTCGCGCGGAACAATACTATCACGGGCAACCGGTTTTTCAGCAAAGACGGCGGGGTGGGAGTCGAAACGCATGAGTACGTCGTGAAATATTCGACGATAGAGGACAATCGCGGCTTCACGCTCGACGAGAATCCGCTGTTCGTCAACCCGTCCCGCGGCGACTACCGCGTAAAGGACGGCGCGGATTTCCCGGATATACATTTTGAAAAAATAGGTCGTTATTGACTGACGCGGAATTACTTATTTGAAAGTGACGGGAGAAATTGAAAATGAAAAGAATCGTATCTTTGATCATCGCGCTCGTTATGATCGCGTCGTGCGTCGTTACGGCGGCGGCAAAAACGGGCTTTTCGGACGTCGAAGAGGACCGCTGGAGCGCGGCGTCGATCGTTTACGCCGTCAACAGCGGATATATGAAGGGCGTCGGGGGCGACAGGTTCGACCCCGAGGGGTCCCTCACCCGCGCCATGGTCGCCACCGTCCTCTGGCGGCGCGAGGGCGAGCCGAAACCCGCCGCTCCGAGCGGATTTTCCGACGTCCCGGCTTCCGAATGGTACGCCGATCCCGTCGCGTGGGCGAGGGAGACCGGCGTCGTGAAGGGTATCACCGACAAAACCTTCGAGCCGGACGGGAAGATCACAAGAGAACAGCTCGCGACGATGCTTTTCCGGTTCTGCTCGCCTCTCGTTCCCGATATGGGCGACCGCGCGGATATCTCGTCGTTCAGGGACGCCTCTCTCGTCAGCGACTGGGCGGCGGATCCCGTCCGCTGGGCGGTCGCGGCGGGCCTTATAAAAGGGACCGACGGCAACCGTCTCGCGCCTGACGGCGACGCCACGCGCGAGCAGTTCGCCGCGATAATCGAGCGGTTCGATCTCTACGTGCTGAACGCCGGGACGCCTCTCACCGAAGCGGACTTCTACGTATCCCCGCTCGGCGACGACTCGGGCGACGGTTCGTTCACCCACCCGTTCCGCACGCTCTCCCGCGCCGCGCTCGCCGTGCGCGGGATCGAAAAAACGGCGTCCCGCGGCGGCGTCACCGTCGCCGTCAGAGCGGGCAGGTACGTTCTCTTCGACTTCGATCTCACTCCCGCCGACTCCGGCGCGGAGGATTGTCCCGTCAGGTACGTCGCTTACGGCGACGGGGACGTGACGGTGACGAACGGTTTCTCCGTCGGAGAGTCGGATTTCGTTCCTCTCGCCGAGGAGGAAAAAGCGAACTTCCGCTCAAACGTCGTCGATAAGATAAGAAAGGCTGACGTCGGGGGGCTTCTCCCGTACGGCGCGGACGTCGTCGAGTATTCCGTATACGGGGAAGAGGGACTTCTCGACGTTTCGCGTTATCCCAACCGCATGTCGAACGGCGGGGAGATGTTCTTCGAAAAATCCGCCGACGTCGTCGGAAAAACGGAGCTGAAGATAACGAATCCCGTCGTTTACCGCAGGATCGAGAAGCTCCACACGCTCGACGGCGTCAGGATCTACGGCAACGTCGCGTACGAGGCGATCTTCGAGTCCGCGGCGATCGGATCGTACGACAAGGGGAGCGCGACCGTCACCGTCGCGGACCCGACGGAGATCAGCTCGTATAAGTGGGCGGGCGGATTCTTCACCCTGACCGGTTCTCCCGACGACCCGGAAGAGTACCGCGTCAGAAAGGATATCAGCGTCATCCTGATGAACGCCTCAGAGGAGCTCGATGCGAAGGGCGAGTTCTTCGCCGATGCGAAGAACGGTACTCTCTACGTGTACGAGCCGGAGGGAGAATACAATCTCATTCCCTCCGACAAGGATATATCGTCGAAGGCCGAATTCATCTCGTTTGAGGGTATCTCGTTTGAAGAGGCGTCCTTCGAGCGGGAATACGATATGCCCGTCTTCTACGTCGACAAGGAACCGGGGAAAGAGTTTAAGATCCTCAATATCACCGACCCCCAGCTTAACAACGACGACGCGGAGAAGGGGGAGTACGCCGGTCTGTTTCTCAAGAAGATCGTCGACGAGCTTGTCGCGTCGGAGAAGCCCGACCTCATAACGGTCACGGGCGACCTCGCTATGGGCGGAGAGTTCGGGGCCCTTTCGTATCTCATCGACGTTCTCGACGCCACCGGCGTTCCGTGGGCGCCGATCATGGGCAACCACGACCATCAGGACCTCGACGCGCATATCGACATGGTCGCCGATTACGTGTCGGCGGCGAAGAACTCGATCTTCTCCCGCGGCGACCGTGAGCTCGGCTGCGGCAACTACCTGATCGTGATAAGGGAGAACGGCGTTCCCCTCCACGCGCTTATAATGATGGACACTCACGGCAAATTCTACAAGATCGACGGGGAAGGAAAAGAGTACTCGGAATACGGCTGTCTCACGGACAAGCAGCTCAAATGGTACGGCCGCGCCTGCGAAGAGCTCGCGGCGATGGGAGTGAAGGAATCGACCTTCTTCTGCCACATTCCGTGCTTCACGTACAGAGAGGCGTTCGCCGCGGCTTTTAAGGACGGACTCGACCGTCTCTCCGTCGACCCCCGCGACGGGATGCAGACCGGCGTCTGGAACGAGGGATACGAGGACTCCTTCGGGGTCAACTTCGCGGGGATCTCCTCGAACCCGAACGACAACGGATTTTTCGATCTCGTCCTGAAATACGGGAACACGAAGACGCTTATCTGCGGCCACAACCACGAGAACGATTTCTCGATCGGCTACCGCGGCGTCCGTTTCGTCTTCGCGCTCAAGACGGGATGCGGCTTCAGCTGGAATCCGAACCTCAGCGGCGGCACCGTGATCGGGATCGGCTCCGACTCGCACGCCTCCGTCCGCCATCACTTCGTTCTTTCATAAGCGATTGTCCCCGCGCTCCGGCGCGGGGATTTTTTGCCCTTGAATCTTTGCCGCGTTTATTGTAAAATAATACACAGATAAACAGCGGAGGCGGAATATGGCGAAACTGTACTTCAAATTCGGCGCGATGGGCTCATCGAAGACGGCTCAGGCGCTTATGACCAAATTCAATTATGAGGAAAAGGGACAGACGGTCTGGCTCATAAAGCCCGCGACCGACACGCGCGACGACTCAGTCGACGCGGAGGGGCGCGTCCGTTCCGTCCTCCGCTCGCGCATCGGCCTTTTCGCCGACGCCGAGTCGGTGGGACCCGACGTCGACCTGTACCGTGAATTCCTCTCGCGCGGCGGCGTTCGGAAATACACCGACGTCATCGTCTGCGACGAGTGCCAGTTCCTGACGGGGAAGCAGGTGGAGGAGCTGAAGGACCTCGCCGACCGCCACGACGTCCCCGTCCTCTGCTTCGGCCTGCGCGCCGACTTCCAGACGCTTCTTTTCCCGGGAAGCAAACGGCTCTTCGAGATCGCCGACAGCATCACGGAGATCAAGTCGATCTGCCGCTGCGGCAGAAAGGCGACGGTCAACGCGCGCTTCGACGACGACGGCGGGATCGTCGTCGAGGGCGATCAGGTCTGCCTCGGCGGAAACGACCGCTACGAGGGAATGTGTTACAAATGCTACCGGGCTCTTGTCGACGACAAGCTCGGGATAATAAGATAGGAGATTTGAGAAATGGACGTTAAGGAAATTCTTTCGCGGTGCGACCACACGCTTCTTTTGCAGACGGCGACGTGGGAGCAGATAAAGGAGCTCTGCGACGACGGGATAAAGTACGGCGTCGCGTCCGTCTGTATTCCTCCGTGCTTTGTGAAAAAGGCGAAGGAATACGTCGGCGACCGGCTCCCGATCTGCACAGTCATCGGCTTCCCGAACGGGAATTCGACGACCGAGACGAAGTGCTTTGAGACGGCGGACGCCGTGAAGAACGGCGCGGACGAGATCGACATGGTCGTCAATATCGGCTGGGTCAAGGAAGGGAAGTACACCGCCGTTCACGACGAGATCGACGCCGTAAAGGACGCCTGCGGCGGCAAGCTCCTCAAGGTCATAATAGAGACCTGCCTTCTCACCGAGGACGAAAAGAACAGGATGTGCTGCTGCGTCTCCGACTCGAAGGCGGACTACATCAAGACGTCGACCGGCTTCTCGACCGGCGGCGCCACCTTCGAAGACGTCAGGAATATGCGGCTCTGGACGTCGCCGTTCAAAAAGGTCAAGGCGGCGGGAGGGATCTCCTCGCTCGAGGACGCGGAGCGTTTTATCGGGCTCGGCGCGGACCGTCTCGGCACGAGCAGGGTCGTGAAGATCGTGAAAGCGGCTGAAAAGGAGGAAAAGTGATGGCAAACTATCCGACTCCCCATATCAAAGCGTCCCCCGGAGATTTCGGGAAGACTGTTCTGATGCCCGGCGATCCGCTCCGCTCGAAGTTCATCGCCGAGAATTTTCTCGACGCCCCGCGCCTCGTCAACAACGTCCGCGGCGTTCAGGGATATACCGGAACGTACCGCGGCGTCCCCGTCACGGTCATGGCGTCCGGTATGGGGATGCCCTCTATCGGGATTTACTCTTACGAGCTTTTTAACTTCTTCGGCGTCGAGAACATCATCAGGGTCGGCTCCGCGGGAGCGATGAGCGAGAAGATACGCGTCCGCGATATCGTTATGGGGATGGGCGCCTCTACCAACTCGAATTTCGCGTCGCAATACCGCCTTCCCGGCTCGTTTTCCGCGATCTGCTCGTTCTCTCTTCTCCGCGCCTGCGTCGAGGAGGCGGAAGAGCTGGGCGTCAGATACCACGTCGGCAACATCCTCTCCTCGGACACGTTCTATTCCGACTCCGACGGGCTCCGTCCCGAGGAATCGGCGGCGCACGTCTGGGGCAAGATGGGCGTCATGGCGGTCGAGATGGAGGCGGCGGCCCTCTATATGAACGCCGCGCGGTGCGGCAAGAACGCGCTCGCCGTCTGTACGATCTCCGACCATCTTCTGACCGGAGAGGCGACGACCGCCGAGGAGAGACAGACCTCGTTCACCGATATGATGGAGCTCGCTCTCCGGACCGCCGTGAGAGTCGGGGGAGACAGATCATGAAAAGACGCGTTTTCATCATCGTCCTCGATTCGCTCGGGGCGGGCAGGATGCCCGACGCCCCGCTTTTCGGCGACGGGGACGTCAACACGCTGAAACGCATTTCCGGCTCGCCGGAGTTCCGGTTTGAGTCGATGAGGAAAATGGGGATGGGGAATATCGACGGCGTCGATTTTCTCCCGCGCGAGGAGTCTCCCCTCGCCGCCGTCTGCCGCCTCGCCGAACGGTCGGCGGGGAAGGACACGACGATCGGCCACTGGGAGATCGCCGGCGTTGTCAGCCCCGCGCCGCTCCCGACTTATCCTCACGGGTTCCCGGACGAGGTGCTTGACGAGTTCCGCAGGCAGACGGGAAGGGGCGTGCTCTGCAATCTTCCGTATTCCGGCACCGACGTCATCCGCGACTACGGCGAGGAACACCTGAGGACCGGGGCGCTCATCGTCTACACGTCCGCCGACAGCGTTTTTCAGATCGCCGCTCACGAGGAGCTCGTGCCCCCCGAGGAGCTGTACCGTTACTGCCGTATCGCGCGCTCGATCCTGACGGGACGGCACGCCGTCGGCAGGGTCATCGCCCGTCCGTTCGTCGGGACGCCCGGCTCCTTCACGCGCACGTCCAACCGCCGCGATTTTTCGCTCGAACCGCCGAAAAAGACGCTTCTCGACGCTCTCTCCGAGGCGGGACGCGACGTGATATCGATCGGAAAGATATACGATATCTTCGCCGGGCGCGGGATCACCGACAGCGCCTTCACTCACGGCAACGCCGAGGGGATGGAAAAGGCGCTCGAGGCGGCGGAGCGCGACTTTGACGGGCTTTGCTTCGTCAATCTCGTCGATTTCGATATGCTCTACGGCCACAGACAGGACGTCGACGGCTACGCCCGCGCGTTCGCCGGGTTCGACGCGTTTCTCCCGAAGTTCACCGCAAAGATGCGGGACGGGGACGTTCTCTTCATCACCGCCGACCACGGATGCGACCCGGGCGACGAACACACAGACCACACGAGGGAGTACGTTCCCCTGATCGTATACGGAAAAGGGATAAAACCGGTCAACCTCGGAACGAGGACGGGCTTTTGCGATATCGCCGCGACCGTCGCCGAGATCTTCGGGATCGACTGGCGCGGAGACGGAACGAGCTTTTATAAGACTGCCGCCGCGCCGACGGAGGAGGAGACGGAGCTCTGCCGAGCCGCTCTTGAGGCGCGCCGACTCGCGTACGTCCCGTATTCGGGATACGCCGTCGGGGCGGCGCTTCGCACCGCGGACGGGGAGATATACTCCGGATGCAATATCGAGAACGCGAGCTTCACACCGACCGTCTGCGCGGAGAGGACCGCGCTCTTCAAGGCGGTCAGCGAGGGAAAGACGGAATTCTCGATGCTCGCCGTATGCTCCGGGCGCGGCGAGCGCGCCGACAGCGGTTTTCCTCCGTGCGGCGTCTGCCGTCAGGCGCTCTCCGAGTTCTGCGCGGCCTCGATGCCCGTTCTTATCATGAAAAACGATACGGAATTCGAGCGCACGACGCTCGGCGACCTTCTTCCGGATCTCTTTTCGGTCGAGTATATGAATAAATAACCAATAATCTCGTTTTTATATAAATTTACCTATTTTGATGTTTTTTGTTGATATTTTTTTCAAAATATGGTAAAATAGTTTCGTCACAAAAGTGATAAACAATAAGGAGGGGAAATATCCTATGAAAAAACTCATCGGCATCATTCTGGCGATCCTTATGATCGCGGGCACGGTGACGCTCTTTGCGTCCTGCTCGAACCAGACGAACAAGCCCGAGGAATCCAAAGAACCGACCTCCGAGGACGGAAAATACGAAGTCGCTCTCGTGACCGACGTCGGTCAGCTCATGGACAAGGGCTTCAACCAGGGTACGTGGGAAGGCGTCGAGGGCTTCTCCAAAGCCAACGGCAAGACCTACAAGTACTACCAGCCCGCTAACGGCGCGGACGCTACCGACAACGACCGTATCGCCGCTATGAAGCAGGCGATCACCAACGGTGCGAAGATCATCGTCGCTCCCGGATTCCTGCAGCAGGCCGCTATGGAAGCCGTTGCGAAAGAGAATCCCGACGTTAAGTTCGTGTTCGTCGACGGTTGGGCGTTCGGACTCAAGAACGTGACCGCTATCGTTTACAAGGAACAGGAATCCGGCTTCCTCGCGGGTTATGCCGCGGTCATGGAAGGCTACACGAAGCTCGGCTTTACGGGCGGCGGCGGCGGCGGTAACCCCGCGGTCAACCGTTTCGGCTACGGCTTCATTCAGGGCGCTGAGGCGGCTGCCGCCGAAAAGGGCGTCGAAGTCGAGATGAAGTACAGCTTCAAGTACGGCGATACCTTCTCCGCTTCTCCTGAGCTCCAGACGCAGATCGCCGGCTGGTATGCCGACGGTACCGAAGTCGTCTTCGCGTGCGGCGGCTCCATGTTCTCGTCCGTCCTCTCCGCCGCGAGCGAGTATGAGAACGCCAAGATCATCGGCGTCGACGTCGACCAGTCCGGCGAGTCCGAGAAGGTCATCACGTCCGCCGTCAAGGGTCTGTCCGTCTCCGTTGAGAAAGTCCTCGGCCAGTTCTTCGACGGCAAGTGGGACGAGCTCCTCGCCGACAAGGCTCAGAATCTCGGCGCTGCCGACGATTCCACCGGACTCCCCACCGAGACCTGGAGACTTAAGAACTTCACGAAGGCTCAGTACGAGGAACTCTACGGTAAGATCAAATCCGGAGAGATCGTTCCCGTCGCCGAGGTTCCCGAAGACGTCACCGCCGGCTTCGAACACGTAAAAGTCGACCTCGAGAAATAATTATTGTTACCGGAGGGCTGCTGCATATCTATTTTGCAGCAGCCCTTTAGTTTTAACGGAGTAATGATATGAGCGATCGGATTAAGTATAACGAGCCCTACGCGATCGAGATGCGGCACATCACGAAGGTGTTTCCCGGTATCGTCGCCAACGACGATATCACGCTGCAGTTGAGACGCGGGGAGATCCACGCCCTTCTCGGAGAGAACGGCGCGGGAAAATCAACTTTGATGTCAGTCCTTTTCGGGCTTTATCAGCCTGAAAAGGGTGAAATATACAAGGACGGGAAAAAGGTCGAGATAAACGACCCGAACGACGCGAACGATCTCGGTATCGGGATGGTCCATCAGCACTTCAAGCTCGTCGACGTCTTCACCGTCCTCGACAATATCATACTCGGCACGGAGCCGTCGACGCTCGGCTTCCTGCGCAAAAAGGAAGCGCGGAAAAAGGTCATGGAGCTGTCGGAGAATTACGGACTGAACGTCGATCCCGACGCGCTCGTCGAGGATATCACCGTCGGTATGCAGCAGCGCACCGAGATCCTCAAAATGCTCTACCGCGACAACGAGATCCTCATTTTCGACGAGCCGACCGCCGTTCTGACGCCGCAGGAGATCACCGAGCTGATGGGGATCATCCGCGGGCTCGCCGAGGAAGGAAAATCGATCCTCTTTATTTCACATAAGCTGAACGAGATCATGGAGATCGCCGACAGATGCACCGTTCTGCGCAAGGGCAAGTACGTCGGCACGGTCGATATCGCGAACACGACGAAGGAAGAGCTCTCCGCGATGATGGTCGGCAGAGACGTCAAGTTCGCGGTCGACAAGAAACCTGCCGATCCCGGAAAGACGGTCCTTGAGATCGAACATCTTTCGGTGAGGAGCCGCCTGCACAAGAAGCTCGCCGTCCGCGACGTCTCGCTGACCGTCAGGGCGGGAGAGATCGTCTGCATCGCCGGTATCGACGGCAACGGACAGAGCGAGTTCGTCGGCGCGCTCTCCGGCCTTGAAAAATGCGAGCCGGGAAGCCGCATCGTACTGAACGGCGAGGACGTGACTAAGAAGTCGATCCGCTACAAGAACACGCACGGCGTCTCACACATCCCCGAGGACAGACACAAGCACGGCCTCGTCCTCGACTACACGCTCGAACAGAATCTCGTTCTTCAGCGTTATTTCGAGCCGCGCTTCCAGCACGGCGGATTCATAAAGTTCAACGAGGTGAGGGAGTACTCCGAGGGACTGATCGAAAAATACGACGTCCGCTCGGGGCAGGGTCCGATCACTCCGGCGCGCGGTATGTCGGGCGGCAACCAGCAGAAGGCGATCATCGCCCGCGAGCTCGACCGCGACCACGATCTTCTGATCGCCGTTCAGCCGACGCGCGGACTCGACGTCGGCGCGATAGAGTACATACACGAGCAGATCGTAGCGTCCCGCGACGCGGGACGCGCCGTCCTCCTGATCTCTCTTGAGCTCGAAGAAGTAATGAACCTCTCCGACCGCATCCTCGTGATGTACGAGGGCGAGATCGTCGGAGAGTTCGATCCGAAGGAGACGACCGTTCAGGAGCTCGGCCTTTATATGGCGGGCGCCAGACGGCAGAACGGCGGGGAAGGAGGCGGAGAAAAGTGAAAAAAGAAAAGAAAGGACTTCTCGCGAGCGAGGGGATCCGCTCCGTCATAGCGTCGCTGATCTGCATCCTCGGCGGTCTCGTCGTCGGCTTCGTCGTCCTCGTCCTTCTCGCCGCTTTCAACGAGAACATCTCGTTCAGCGAGGCGTTCACCGGCATACTGACCGTTCTCGGCGGACCGTTCTCCGCGGGAAGCCCGCACGACGTCCTTTTCCAGTTCGGCAATATGCTCTTCCAGGCGACGCCGCTCATAATGACCGGTCTTTCCGTCGCGCTGGCGTTCAAGACGGGGCTCTTCAACATCGGCGCTCCCGGTCAGTACCTGATGGGCGCGATGGGCGCGCTCATCGTCTCGCTTTCGATCCCGACGACGGTCGTTCCCGCGGTGGTCGTGTGGATCCTCGCTTTACTCGCCGGGATCCTCCTCGGCGTTCTGTGGGGCGCGATCCCGGGCTTTTTCAAGGCGAAATTCAACGTCAACGAGGTCATCGTCTGCATAATGACGAACTGGATCGCGGCGAACGTCGTGTCCTGGGTCTTCAGCGCGCTTGACAAGGCCTCGAACGGCTTCTTCATCAACCACGCGGAGACGAAGGTCAACTTCATCCGCAAGACGGCGACGAACGGCGTCGCGACGTGGTCCTTCGGCCTCAACGAGTTGTTCGGAGGATCATATCTCGATATCGGCATACTCATCGCGTCGCTTATCGCGGTCGCGCTCTATATCGTGATGAACAAGACGACGTTCGGCTACGAGCTCCGCGCGTGCGGCTTCAACAAGAACGCCTCGAAGTACGCCGGAATGAACGAAAAGCGCAACATAATCCTCTCGATGGCGATCGCCGGCGGCCTCGCCGCGTGCGGCGCCGCGCTCTGGTGCCTCAACGGCGCGCAGGATTTCAAGTGGGAGACGTATCTGACGCTTCCCGCCGACGGATTCAACGGGATCCCCGCGGCGCTCCTCGCGAGCAACAACCCGATCGGCGTCATCTTTGCGGCGATCTTCCTCAAATATCTCGGCGCGGGCGGCTCTAACCTCGCGGCTTATACGTCGTTCAACGAGTACGTCAGCCCCCTGATAATCGCCGTCATAATCTACTTCGCCGGCGCGTCCAAGCTGATAAAGGACCTGCTCGGCAAACGGTCGCGCAAGGATTTCGTCAAGATCCCGGACAAACCGATCGTCACGCCGCCGGAGGATCCTCCGGCCGAGCCGGAGCCGGAGGAGGGACCGCCCGCGGATGAGCCGGCGGAGAAAACGGAAGGGGGTGAGGAGAAATGATCTTCGTACTTCAGAAAACGCTTATATTCACGATCCCTCTCCTTATCGTCGCTCTCGCCGGTATGTTCGCGGAGCGTTCGGGCATCATCAACATCGCCCTTGACGGTATCATGATCTTCGGCGCGTTCGCCGGAGCGCTCACGGCCTTCTTCCTCAGAAAGAATCCCGTCTTCGTCGATCACAACCAGCTCACGTTCGTCATCGCGATGCTCGTGGCGGCGGTCGCGGGCGCTCTGTTCTCGCTGCTCCTCTCGTTTTCCGCGATCAAGCTGAAAGCGGACCAGACGATCGGCGGCACGGCGCTCAATATGCTCGCTCCCGCGATCGCTCTGTTCTTCATCAAGGTCTTCTTCAACAAGGATCAGCTCGAAATGGCTCCCGCGGTGAACTCGGCGGGGAACGTGAAGGACTTCGGGTATTCCCTCAAGAACGACGGGCTCAACCCCGTTTTTCAGGTCTTCTTCGACAAGGCGTATATTTCCACGTTTATCGCGATCGGTCTCTTCATCCTGCTGTCGATCTTCATCTACAAGACGAAGACCGGACTCCGTCTCCGCTCGTGCGGCGAGCATCCGCAGGCGGCGGCGAGCGTCGGTATCGAAGTCAACAGGATGAGATATCTCGGAACGACGATCTCCGGCGCGCTCGCCGGGTTCGGCGGGTACGCGTATATCGCGACGGTCGCGAACGGAAACGCGACGGGCGCGGTCGCCGGAATGGGCTTCCTCGCTCTGGCGATCATGATCTTCGGCAACTGGAAACCGCTCGGGATCGCGTTCGGCGCCCTGTTCTTCGGCTTTCTCAAATGCCTCTCCGTAAGCGCGGACAAGATCAGTTTTCTCAAGAGCCTCAACCTTCCGAAATATTTCTATAATCTCATCCCGTACGTCGCCGTTCTCCTCGTTCTCGCGTTCGCGTCGAAGCGTTCGCGCGCGCCCAAGGCGGAGGGTATACCGTACGACAAGGGTATGAGATAAGCGAAACGGAGAAAGACTATGAGAATGTACGACGTCATCCGCAAAAAACGCGAGGGCGGGGAGCTCTCGGACGCCGAGATCGCATATTTCGTCGACGGGTTCACAAAAGGCGAGATCCCGGACTATCAGGCGTCCGCGCTCCTGATGGCGATCTGCATCCGCGGGATGACCGAACGGGAAACGGTGACGCTCACCGACCGCATGGCGCGATCCGGCGACACCGTCGATCTCTCGCGGTTCGGCGACCTGTCCTCGGACAAGCACTCGACCGGCGGCGTCGGCGACAAGACGACGCTCATCGTCGCGCCCGTCGTCGCCTCGCTCGGCGGAAAGATGGCGAAGATGTCCGGCAGGGGGCTCGGTCACACGGGGGGCACGATCGACAAGCTCGAAAGCATACCCGGTTACCGCACCGCGCTCTCGCCCGACGAGTTCCTCGGTCAGGTCGGGAGGATCGGGATCTCCGTCATCGGACAGAGCGGAAATCTCACCCCCGCCGACAAGAAAATGTACGCTTTGCGCGACGTGACCGCGACGGTCGACTCGATCCCGCTCATCACGTCGTCGATAATGAGCAAGAAGCTCGCGGCGGGATCGCGCAACATCGTTCTCGACGTCAAGGTCGGCTCCGGCGCGTTCATGAAGACGCCCGAAGCCGCCGAAGAGCTCGCCCGTGAAATGGTAAAGATCGGCAAGGGATGCGGAAGACGCGTCGCCGCCGTTCTGACGAATATGGACGTTCCTCTCGGCGAGGCGGTCGGCAATTCCGTCGAAGTCGTCGAAGCCGTCAGGATACTGAAGGGCGAGCTTCGCGGCGATCTGTATGACGTCTCCGTGACGCTCGCGGCGGAGCTCGTTTCCCTCTTCTCGGGCGAGAGCCGCGAGACGGCGAGGGGACGGGTCGAAGACGCGATCGCCTCGGGACGCGCGCTCTCCGTCATGAGAGAGTGGATCGCGGCTCAGGGCGGTGACGCCCGGTATATCGACGACGTCGGACTCTTCCCGAGGGCGGCGCACCGGGCGGACGTCACGGCTGACCGCGACGGATATATCGTCTCGATGGACGCCGAGCGGATCGGCGAGGCGTCGGTCATCCTCGGCGCGGGACGCGCCTCGAAGGAGGATGAGATCGACCACTCGGCGGGGATCCTCATCCGTCGGAAGACGGGCGACTCCGTCCGCGCGGGCGACGTTATCTGCACGCTCCTGACGAACCGTCCGGACTCCGTTCCCGCCGCGCGGGAGCAGATCGTCTCGGCGGTCGGGATCGGCGGATCGAGACCCGATGAAAAACCGCTCGTTTACGGGATAATCAGTTGAAAAAAGCGGGCGGGAACGGCAAAAACGCCGTCCCCGCCCCTTTACTTTATCAGGGAAAGATGGTAGAATAAAAGCAGTTTATGAAAGGCGGTAAACCAAATGTCAGACGCTGTTCTCAGCCAGTTCAAACAGAAAGAAGAAAAGAAAGAGGAAAAGGCCGGCAGAAAGCTCCGTATCGGGATCATCGGTACAGGGGGGATCTCGTGGGTCCACTTTTACCAGTACGCCAAAATGAACGACGTCGAGATCGTCGCTCTCGCGGACCTCGAGCCGTGGAAGGCGTATGAAAGGATAGAGCAGTTCAATCTCAGCCCCGACGTTCGCGTGTACTCCTCCGACAAGGAGTTGTTCGACAACGAAAAGGACCTCGACGGCGTGTCGATCTGCACGTACCACCGTCAGCACGCGGGCCCGACGATCAACGCGCTCGAGCACGGCGTCAACGTCCTCCTCGAGAAGCCGTTCACCGTCACGCTCGACGAGGCGGTCGAGGTGATGCGCGCCGAGAAGAGAACGGGCAAATTCGTCTCCGTCGGCTTCCAGCCGCGGTTCGACGCAAATATGAAGATGATAAAGAAGATCGTCGAGTCCGGCGCTCTCGGCGAGATCTACTACATACAGACCGGAGGCGGCAGAAGACGCGGCATCCCCGGCGGCACGTTCATTGAGGACAGTACCGCGGGTATCGGCGCGGTCGGCGATATCGGTTCCTACTCGCTCGATATGGTCCTCAACGCCGTCGGCTATCCGAAGCCGCTGACGATCACGGGCTACACGTCCGACTTCTTCGGCAAGGACCCGAAGTACAACGGCGAGGACGCGAAAAGGTTCTCCGTCGACGACTTCGCCGCGGCGTTCGTCCGTCTCGAGGGCGGTATCATCCTCGATTTCCGCATCTCGTGGGCGATGCACCCGACACTCCCGGCGACACGCTTATCCTCGGCAAGGAGGGCGCTCTCCGCATTCCGTCGACCGACTGCTGGAACGGCTCCGTCGGCGGTCCGATGACGCTTTATCACGATATCTGCGGAAAATGCGCGGAGACGATCGTTCCGCTCGTCGAAGAAGAGGACACCAACTTCTACAAGAAGGTCCGCTCGTTCCTCGACGCGATCAGGACCGGCGGCCCGGCTCCCGTCCCGACGTCGCAGATCGTCATCAATCAGGCGATAATCGACGGCATCGTCCGGAGCGCGAAGCTCGGACGCGAAATAGAGATAAACATACCCGAGATATAACGTGACAGACGCGGCACGACCCCGACACCGAGGGGTGCCGCGCCTTCTGTCTTGAAAAGGAGAGAGATATGGCGCGATTCTGTGAAAAATGCGGGAATCCGCTGCCGCGATAAGATACGTAAACCTGATTTTTGCCGTACGGCATGATAAAAGGAGAATTAAACTATGAGAAAATTGACTTTCAGAGCAACGCTCGCAGCCGTATTGGCGGTTCTGCTGTTTGCGTCGGCGCTTACTATTCCCGTCGCGGCGGGAACCATCGGACACGAAAAAATCCGATTGAACATCACCGGTCAGAAGGCGACGGTCAGGAAGACGTCGACGGTCTGCGCGGGCGAGATCCGCGTTAACGACGAGGTTGCCGTCAGATATCTTTATTCGGAAGACATAACAAGGTCAGCGGAGGTATTCGGCGCTTTGCGCGAGGCGTTCCGGGAAATGTCGGACGGCGGCGGGTTCGCGGAACTCGTCCCTGAGCTCGCCGAAAAAGAACCGGATCCCGGGCTTGCCGCGTGCAGCGACGACGGGTACGCGGATAAAATGAACGACAGTTGGCGGAACGCGTCTGACGTCGGGCGGCTGCTCTATCCCGATCTGCAAGCCGTCGAACCGTCGTCTTCCGACCTTTTCACCCTTGACGGGGGATTCGCCGCGGGATGCGCGAAACAGTGGAAAGACGTCGATATCGTTGACGACGCGGGTAACGACTGTAGGCTGTCCGGACCGCTCGGCGTACTGAACGCGGTGTTTTCCGACACCGTCACCTATACGGTGGAAGACGGCGTGCTTATAAAGCATATCGACAGGTTGATCGATTATGATTGCGAATCGGTCGGAGTTGTTATAACAAAGGTCAATATGAGGGACCCCGGTTATTCGCCGACGCTGTTTGACGACGTTCCCCCGGGCGCGTACTATGAAGACGCCGTATACTCGGCGGTCCGGCGCGGGATCACCGTCGGGACCGCTCCTTCGAAGTTCTCTCCCGACAGCGGATGCACCCGCGCGCAGGTCGTAACTTTTCTGTGGCGGGCGGCGGGGAAACCGAGCCCCGCGGCGACGGACAATCCTTTCAGCGACGTTAAGCCCGAAGACTATTTCTATGACGCGGTCCTTTGGGCGGTCGAAAAAAAGCTGACCGCGGGAACGACAAAGAGCACCTTTTCTCCGGACGAAGTATGCACGAGGGGACAGATCGTCACGTTCCTCTGGCGCAGAGCGGCGGTTTCCGAAGCGAAGAGCGACAATCCGTTTGACGACGTGAAGAAAAGCGACTATTTCTACGACGCGGTCATATGGGCGGTCGACCGTAACGTGACGAAAGGGACGAGCCCGACGAAATTCTCACCCGAAGCCGTCTGCACGAGAGCGCAGATCGTCACGTTTATTTACCGCGCGGGGTAACGGTCGTCCGGCGTTTTTCCCTTTTCACGGAGGCGAACGCCGCGGCGGATCCGTTTGTCAATAAAAAAAGCAAGGCGGGGGCGACCCCGCCTTGCGTTTCTTGTATCAAGAAAACCACGCGATAGTCGCGTGGTTCAAAAGAGGTTAACCGATGAGAAGAGAATCCTCCGTTTGTGGTAGAATAAAGAAGGCCTGCCAGCCAAACAAAGAACCACAAACGGAGGATTAACATCTATGAAGA